>NZ_CAXSXW010000005.1:142476-384995 GCF_964241505.1 Klebsiella sp. Q11 | reverse complement strand
AAACGGACCAGTGAAGCTTACCATAGCGCGGACATCTGAATTGAGCCACAGGCGGACATTACTATTGAGCCATTACAACATTAGTGCGCATAATGTATATTATGTTAAATGCAATTAAAGAAGCCGAGTCTGCCGCAATGCGCCCCCATACCCTTACCTTACCCCGCGCTAAGCCGGGATATTCAAATCATTTCCCGTCGCTAAAACACTAACGCCATCGTGTCATCCACCTGTCGCCGCAACGCCTGGGAGCGCCGTCCGTCACGCGCAGCTCGCACTCATACCGCGCAGACTCAGGAGTCTGACCCGGTGTGCCTGTTCGATGGCGTCGCTCCCTGCTGCTCTTTGGGCAATAATGAGCGAGGCGAGATGCCAAAGGCTTTGCGGAAGGCGTGGCTGAAATGAGAGAAATCAGAGAAGCCGAAATCCAGCGCCGCCTGGGACACGCTACTGACTCGTCCGCGTTCGAGGGCCTCTCGGCTCGCTCGCAGCCTCTCCTGCCAAATCACGGCCATCGGCGTTTTTTTGTGGCGGGCGAAAGCACGCGTGACGGTGCGAATGGAAACATGGTGCGCCCGAGCCAGGCTCTCAATGTTCAAATCTGGATCGACAAGCTGCCGCCGAATGTAAATCATCATCCTGGCGTACAGATCGCGCTCAGCACTCACGTTATCCAGATCCTGCAATTCCAGACTCAGCACCAGCAGATCCAGCATCGTCTGGGAGAAACGGCCAGAAATATCTGGGTTGTCCAGACACGCGGGCATCGCTGTCGCCTGACGCAGCATTTCACGCAGTGGAATCACGCCGGGCCGACTGTCATCCAGTACCATAGCGGTGAGCGTTTCAATCCTCGGCAAACGACAACTCAGCAGATGCCGCGGGATCCGCACCAGGTGATTATCGCCCCCACCCAGGCTGAAACTGAACGTCTGCGCGGCGTCGTATAACACCAGACTATCCGCCGCCAGCGCCGCCTTGCGCCCTCCCTGTTCAAGCTGGCCGTACCCGCCTTGCATATAGCCCAGCCACAGATCGTCGTCTGGCCCCTGCCTCAGATAACGTGCGGTGCGTTCCCAGCGGTGCAACGGCGCGGACAACGAACAGATATCCACCATCCCCACCCCGCGTACCGCAAGCCGGGCGTCAAAGTCGACCCCAGCCATGGGCACGCTGGCGGCCGGAATGCAGTGACGCAACACCACGTCGTTCCAATACTCGAAGCGGCGCGACTCGGCAACGCCAATGGTCGAATAGTGGGAGCAGACCGCAGACGGCATGATGCTATTCATAATTGCTCACCTCGCACCTTAATTCCCGCATCAATAACAGACACGGGTTCACAGACAGCAACTATCGTGCCAGCACTCAGATGTCCCTCCAGCTCTCACTCGCATCCGCGCTAAGGCAGTGGAAATATCGCTGACGCTCCGTCGATGCGCCAGGCGTCCCACGTCGCGAATGGCGTCGAAAAAGCGAGAACCGCACTCAAGGTGTGCACATCTGCGCTATGACGGAGCATCACGCTATGGGCCTTTTCAGCCTGCCCGCCCGTTGTCCCTGCCAGCCAAACGACTGTCCTTATGAAACAAGTACGCAGCAAATTTCTCCCTAATATCTGTAACCGTAAGGTCTTCCGGCCACGTTGGTACCGGGAAATAAACAAGAGATATCAGACATGAGGGTAACGTTATGACTGTTAGTGGCACCACATCTCGTATCAGCCTGGTCGCCTGCACACTCTGGCTGGCGACGATCCCGGCCCATGCGGTCGATCTCAACTCACAGGATCTCATCCCGGCTCCTGCCGGTACCGATGCCATTCTGGCGTATTTCACCTACGCCACGCGAGACAGCTTTACCCCCACAGGTGGCGACGAAATTAAGCAAGGCTCCGGGCTGGACTCCTTCGTCAGCATCTTTCGTTACGTCCACTATATGGATGTGGGGGGCTTCACGGTCGCGCCGCAGGTGCTGATGCCCTACGGACGTCTTTATAACGGCTCCCTGGGCGGTGCCCGCCTCGATTCCGCCAGCGGCCTGGGCGACCCCATTCTGGCCGCCCCGGTCTGGCTGGTGAACAACCCCAGCACCACCTTCGCCCTCGTGCCCTACCTGTACGTCCCTGCCGGTTCCTACGATGCCGGGCGCACGCTCAACGTCGGTGAGAACCGCTGGAAGTTCGATCTGCAGCTTGGCGGCGTGCAGCAGCTTGGTAACGGTTTTGCCACGCAGCTGTCTGCTGATGCGATGTGGTATGGCGACAACGACGATGCCACGGGCATCGGCACCGGCCGCCTCAAACAAGACAACACCTATCAATTTCAGGGCTGGGTAAGCTGGACGCCGCCCGCAGACACCACCTGGACCGTCTCCGCCGGTTACGCCAAATTGTGGGGCGGTAAGCAGCAGATCGACGGCGTCGAAAACGGACAAGCGACGCGTTCGGATCAGGTAAGGCTGGAATTGTCGAAATTCATCACCCCCACGGTGCAAGTGCAGGGCTTGCTCCAACGCGACATCAACGTCGATGGCGGTTTTAAGGAAGATCTCCACACCACCCTGCGCGTGATGAAACTGTTCTGATTGAACAGAGACCAATGCACCCCCTTCCACTCACATCTTACGGAGAAATCCACCATGAGCGAACAGCAGCAAAAGCCGTCTCTCTATGAACGTCTCGGCGGATATGACGCCGTCTACGCCTTCGCAGGCGAAGTGTTGAAGACCTGTATGAAGCATCCCGACATCGGCCATATCTGGGCGCACGTGTCCGAGTCTTCATTTCAGAAAGAGCATATCAACTTCGTTGATTTCTTGTGCAAGCACTGGGGTGGCAACACCGTCTATCGGGGACGAGATATGGTGACCGCGCACCGCGGCATGGGGCTGACCGAGGTGCACTGGAAAGCCGTATTCGAGTCTATCGACGAGTGTTACGAAAACTTCAATGTGCCGCAGGATATTCGTGAAGAGGTCACCGCTTTCCTGACTCAATTCAAGCCCGCGGTCATCGGCAGTCCTTCGTATCGCGACGTGGTGCTCTCACATCCGGATATGGACGTGACCAAAGGTATGAAAAGTGTCGGTATCCACTGGCCTAAAGCCGATAAGCCGTCTTAACACCTTACGGACACCCGCAGGCTGCGCGGGTGTCCATTTCAGCCAAGCGACTGACCCGGATAACCAAGTCAGGATGGCATTCCGGGCTTATGTTCAAGACAGGCGCATGAGCAAACACAGAAAAAAGGAAACAACATGGCTATTCAACGTCCCACTGCCGAACAACTCCAGGAGCTTGCCAGTCGGCTGCATATCAGCCTGACGCCGGCGCAGGCCGAGGAATATCTGGCGGTGATGCAGGCTAACTTCGACGCCTACGATCTGATCGACTCCCTTCCCGACGATATCCCGGAGGTCCGCTATCCGCGCGCCGCCGGCTATCGTCCGACTGGCGAGGACAATCCGCTTAATGCCTGGTATTACAAAACGGAGGTAAAAGGGGCAGCGACTGGCGCGCTGGCCGGGCGGACCATCGCTCTGAAAGACAATGTCTCGCTCGCCGGCGTACCGATGATGAACGGCGCCTCCACGCTCGAAGGTTTCGTCCCATCCTACGACGCGACCGTGGCCACCCGCCTGCTGGATGCCGGGGCGACGATTCTCGGCAAAGCCACCTGCGAGCACTTCTGCCTCTCCGGCGGCAGCCACACTTCCGACCCGGCCCCGGTGCACAATCCCCATCGTCATGGCTATTCCTCCGGCGGTTCGTCCTCCGGCAGCGCCGCACTGGTGGCGGCTGGCGAAGTGGACATGGCGATAGGCTGCGATCAGGGCGGTTCCATCCGTATCCCTTCCGCCTTCTGTGGTACCTACGGCATGAAACCGACCCACGGTCTGGTGCCTTACACGGGCATCATGCCGATTGAGGCGACCATCGACCACGCCGGTCCCATCACCGCCAACGTGCGCGACAACGCGCTGATGCTGGAAATCATCGCCGGAAGTGACGGGCTTGACCCGCGTCAGTACGCGCCCGTTGTAGAGAGCTATACCGCCGCCCTCGGAAAAGGTGTGCGCGGCCTGAAAATCGGCATTCTGACCGAGGGATTCCAGTTGCCGAATATGGACCCGCAGGTAGAAACGAAGGTGCGGGACGCCATCGCCCGCCTGCAAGCACTGGGCGCCATTGTTAGCGAAATTTCCGTGCCGGAACACAATCTGGCGGGCGCGCTTTGGTCGCCTATCGGCTGCGAAGGTCTGACCGCCCAGATGATGCACGGCAACGGCATGGGTTTTAACTGGGAAGGCCAGTACGACGTCAGCCTGCTGGACAAACACGCGCAATGGCGCGACAGCGCGGATGCCCTCTCCCCGTCGCTCAAAGTTTGCATGTTCGTCGGCCAGTATGGGCTGGAGCGCTATAACGGTCGCTACTACGCCAGAGCGCAGAATATCGCGCGTCGGGCCCGCGCCGGCTACGACCGGGCCCTGAGCGATTTCGATCTGCTGGTGATGCCTACCGTGCCTGTGCTCGCTCAGCCAATACCAGGCCCGGACTGCTCCATCACCGAATACATCTCGCGCGCTTTCGAAATGATCGGTAACACCGCTGCGCAGGACATCACCGGTCACCCGGCCATGTCTATCCCCTGTGGCATGGTCGACGGACTTCCGGTTGGCATGATGCTGGTAGGACGTCATTACGCTGAAAACACGCTCTATCAGGCCGCCGCCGCTTTCGAAGCCTGCGGTGACTGGCGGACGTTTTAACCTTAACTCTCGGGAAGCCTAAAATGAGCCATAAACACGACCACGACCATACCCAACCCCCCGTTGATATCGAGCTACGCGTCCGCGCACTGGAATCCCTGCTGCAGGAAAAAGGCCTGATCGACCCGGCTGCGCTGGATGAGCTGATTGACACCTACGAGCACAAAGTCGGCCCCCGAAACGGCGCACAGGTTGTCGCCAGAGCGTGGAGCGACCCGGAATACAAACGTCGACTGATGGAAAACGCCACTGCCGCTATTGCTGAACTGGGTTTCTCCGGAATACAGGGCGAAGACATGCTGGTCGTGGAGAACACGCCGGACGTGCACAACGTCACCGTTTGTACGCTGTGTTCCTGCTACCCCTGGCCGGTACTGGGTCTGCCGCCGGTGTGGTACAAATCAGCGCCCTATCGTTCGCGTATCGTCATCGACCCGCGCGGCGTTCTCGCCGAGTTCGGGTTACACATACCAGAAAACAAAGAGATTCGCGTCTGGGACAGCAGCGCCGAGCTGCGCTATCTGGTCCTGCCAGAACGTCCGGCAGGCACGGAAGGCTGGAGCGAAGCGCAGTTGAGCGAACTCATCACGCGTGATTCGATGATTGGCACCGGTGTGGTTAGCGCACCATAACGAAAGGAGAAAACCATGAACGGGATACATGATCTGGGGGGGATGCACGGCCTTGGCCCGATCCCTACCGAGGAAAACGAGCCCTATTTCCATCATGAGTGGGAACGCCGGGTATTTCCTCTGTTCGCCTCGTTGTTCGTCGGCGGACACTTTAACGTCGATGAATTTCGCCACGCCATCGAACGTATGGCGCCGACCGAATATCTGCAGTCGAGCTACTACGAGCACTGGCTGCATGCATTCGAAACGCTGCTGCTGGCAAAGGGAGCGATCACCGTTGAAGAACTGTGGGGTGGCGCGAAGCCTGCCCCCTGCAAGCCTGGCACACCTGTGCTGACGCAGGAGATGGTGTCGATGGTGGTCAGCACCGGCGGGTCTGCTCGGGTCAGTCACGATGTTGCGCCCCGCTTCCGGGTGGGCGATTGGGTACGAACGAAAAATTTCAACCCGACCACCCATACCCGCCTGCCACGCTACGCACGCGATAAAGTCGGTCGCATAGAGATCGCTCACGGTGTGTTTATCACGCCAGATACTGCGGCGCACGGGCTGGGCGAACATCCCCAGCATGTTTACAGCGTCAGTTTCACCGCGCAGGCGCTGTGGGGAGAGCCGCGCCCTGACAAAGTGTTCATCGATCTGTGGGACGACTATCTGGAGGAAGCATGAATAATACGGTAGCACAACACGATTACGCCGCCCTCGGGTTACCGCGCGATGAGGAAGGGCCGGTGTTCGATAAGCCCTGGCAGGCAAAAGCGTTCTCCCTGATAGTCCATCTCCACCGGGCCGGGCTGTTCCCGTGGGCAGAATGGGTACAGACATTCAGTAAAGAGATCAACGCGGCGCCGGCGCAACCGGGTGAAAGCGCGAATGATGCCTACTATCGTCAGTGGACGGCGGCGATGGAAAACATGATGACGGCACTCAACCTGACGGTGCCGGATGAAATCAGCCGACGGACGCAGGAGTGGCGCCAGGCGTACCTCAACACGCCCCACGGCCAGCCGATTGTACTGGCGAACGCCAGTTGCCCGCCGGCACATAGCCATCATCACCTTTCGCCGGGCGTGCCGGTCACGGTGAGTCCGGCACTCGCTACCAACAGCAAAATCGATAATGGAGTTACACCATGAGTGATATCACCCTTAATGCCCACACCCCGGCTGCCCCCATTCCTGTCGCGAAACTGCTGCCCTGGGCGCTGTTCACCGCCCTGCTGGCGCTGCTGGCCATCTATTTCGTTGGCGCAGAACAAGGCGCAACGTCGATGTTTTCCGGCACGCAGGTGCATGAATTCTTCCACGACGCACGTCATCTGCTGGGCTTTCCCTGCCACTGAGGAGGCGGAAATGATTGGCAAACTGTTATTTAAAGGGATGATGGCCGGCGTTCTGGCCGGGATGGTGGCATTTGCCTTTGCACACCATTTCGGCGAGCCGCAGGTCGATCGCGCGATTGGCCTGGAAAAAAGCATGTCAGCTCACGCTCACCACCACGGCGCGTCAGCAGACGGCGAAGAAGAAGAGATGTTTAGCCGACAGACCCAGTCCGGGATTGGCCTGACGACCGGCATGGCGCTGTTTGGCGCCGCGCTGGGCGGCGGTCTGGCGCTGGCGTGGGCCTTTAGCTACCAGCGCTTTGGGCCATCGGACCCGCGTGTGCTGGCGTTGTGCCTGGCGCTGGCCGGCTTCCTGGCAATGAACCTGATGCCAGGTCTGAAATACCCGCCCAATCCGCCCGCAGTCGGCAACCCGGAGACCATCGGCTATCGTACCGGGCTCTATTTCGTCATGATGCTGCTTTCTATCGGCATCGTCATCGCGGCCGCGTGGTTATCACATCAGCTCACGCCGCGCCTCGGCAGAGGGAATGCGATGATGTGGGCAACGCTGTTCGCCGTGGCGCTGATGCTCGTGGTTTGTGCCCTGATGCCGACAGTGAATGAAGTCTCCGACCACTTCCCGGCGGACCTGCTATGGCGTTTCCGCATAAGTTCCTTCGGCACGCATCTGGTGCTCTGGGGCGTCATCGGCGTGGCTTTCGGTGCTTTAGCCGAACGCACGCCGACGACACGCGAACATCGCCCGGCCTTCCGGCGCGGTTAACAACATGAGAGCGTCGCTAACGCTGATTTGTCAGGGAGAAACGGCAGCCTCCAGAGGTTCACACTTTCCCTGTGATGACCCTCTGGAGGCGCGGGAGTGGCAACGGGCGCGCCAGCTACAAAGCAGTGCCGCCCGTTATCACCGCGTCTGGTTCTCCCCGGACGCCGCCGCCAGGCAAACCGCCGCAGCGCTCTCTTTACAGGGTACGCCAGTGACGGAACTGGCGGAGCCCGACTACGGCATCTGGGCCGGTCGGCCAGTGCATGAGGTGATGATGCAAGACGCCGAAGCGTTCCAGGCCTGGCTGGAGGGTGCCGCTCCCCCGGGCGGAGAGTCACGTGCTCAGCTGCTGGCGCGCTGTGGCAGCTGGCTGGCTAAACACGTCGATATTCGAGGTCGCCACTGTGCCATTGCGCCTGCCGCCGCAATCCGCGCCACGATCGTCGACGTTCTCGGCGCCCCGCTTCACTCATTCGCGCGTATCGACATCCACCCGCTGAGCATCATCGAATTGCGCAGCGACGGACGACGCTGGAATTTGTGTTTATTGAAGAGCCACATAAATGGTGAATAGACCACGTTCAGCCAGCGGACGGACGTCTGTCACATTTTTAACCCTTCCATAAATCAGGTCCGACACTACCCCTCGTGGCATTCATATACGCTTTCATCAAGGGGATGATATTGAATCAGTGGTTTCAAGTTAACGCGAACCACCACTGAGCTGAAGTACCAGCCAGTGATATAGCTACCTGTGGCTGGAGCAGGCCATTATTTGGTCGATAAGCCAGCGGCCTGCCTGGCCTGGCGGATTATCCACACGATACACTGCTGACATCAACATACTGACCCCACCCTGAGGTTCTTCCTCAATGGCCAGACGTACGAGGCGACCACTATCCAGATCGGTCTGCACGGTGTGGAGAGGCATTCCTCCCCAGCCCAGTCCATTAAGCAGGAATGCGCGCTTGGCAAACAGGTCAGCGAGTTTCCATGTTTTGGGAGACATTACGCCAAAATCGCGCCCTTTTGAATGTTCAGAACGATCGGTCAGTACCAGCTGAACATGCTTTGCGAGTTCACTCTGCGGGATTGGGCCTGGATACGCCGCCAGTGGGTGCTCTGCCGCAGCTACCATTGCAAAAGGAATATTCACCAAAGGTTCAGTGATGATTCCTGGGGGCGTCAATGGCAGGAAACCAACAATACCCACCGTGGCTCGTCTATCCAGAACGGGCTGGAAAGTAGCGCCAAGAGCTTCTACGTACACATGAAGCGGTACTGCCGGGAACTGTTGACGAAACTCTTTAGCGACTCCCGCAAGGGCATCAATGTGAAAAAAGACATCCACAACCACAGCCAGTTCGGGTTCCAGTCCGGCCGCCATGCCTTTTGCCTGCGATTTCATGGCATCCACAATAGAAACGGCCTTTCGCGCGCTGACAAGCAATGCCGAGCCTGCAGGTGTCAGCAATGGATAGCGCCCTGAGCGATCGAATAAGGTGACACCTAATTGCAGTTCCAGCCCACGCACAAGCTCACTGGCTGCTGACTGAGCCCGGCCAAGACGACGGGCAGCGGCCGAGAAGCTCCCTTCATCTACAGCAGCAACAAATGTTCGAAGCTGGTCGAGCGATATTCCGTCAAGCATAAACCCTCACCAATGTATCTGAATTCAAGATGGTATCCATAAGATTATAACGGCTGTTCAGATGCATTCGTAGGTGCAATTATGGTGGCGCACTATTTTTTACGTTGACCACAGTCCACTCACCGGAGATTTAATATGACTACTATTCTGCATATCGACTCGAGCATCCTGGGTAGCAACTCTGTCAGCCGCAGCCTGACTGCTGAAATCGTCGCTAAAGAAGTGAAATTAAACCCTGGAGCCACACTTCTGCGACGCGATCTTGTTGCAGATGAATTACAGCATTTGAGCCCCGCCCATCTGGCTGTGTTTCAGGGAAATACACCGACTTCAGAATCGTTAGCGAACGACATCGCTCTGGGCAGCACCTACATCGATGAGTTGTTCTCAGCGAATATCATTATTATTGGCGTTCCGATGTATAACTTTTCGCTTCCGAGCCAACTCAAGGCATGGCTGGATCGTGTACTTGTCGCGGGGAGGACATTCCACTACACCGCGAATGGTCCGGAAGGTCTGCTTCCAGCAGGTAAAAAAGTGTATATCGCTTCAACTCGCGGTGGCGTTTACAGCGGTACCAGCCCTGTCGCCCATCTTGACCATCAGGAAACGTTGCTTACCGCTGCGCTTAATTTCATCGGACTCTCTGACATCACCATTTTTCGTGCGGAAGGTCTTGCTCTGGGAGATGACGCCAGAGCAACTGCTCTTGCCAGGGCGAAGAACGAGGTTGAAACAACGGTTATCTGACCCGTGACCGGGGTTACGTTGAAAAACCGACACAAGGAGTTAAATGTGGAAATAGGCATAAACAGTTTCGCTTCACTTTTACCTGAAAGGAACAATGGGCGTATACCTAATCCGGCGGAACGTCTTGCGGCATTACTGGAGGAAATCACTCTTGCCGACGAGGCTGGTATAGATGTGTTTGGTGTCGGTGAACATCATCGTACTGATTTCGCCGATTCGTCACCTGCTGTCATTCTTGCGGCGGCCGCCGCACGAACGAAAAAAATCAGACTAACCAGCGCGGTATCGGTTCTCAGTACGGTTGATCCGGTGAGGTTGTTTCAGGATTTCTCCACCCTGGATCTGCTCTCGCAGGGCCGTGCCGAAATCACCGTTGGTCGTGGTTCTTTTGCAGAAGCTTATTCGCTATTTGGTCACTCCAGGGATGACTATGACGCTCTATTTACAGAGAAGCTTGGACTTTTGCAGCAACTTGTCAGGGAAACACACATCACATGGTCAGGCCGTTACCGTCCAGCGCTTACGGGCCAGGGCGTCTATCCCCGGCCAATGCAGAATCCGCTGCCGGTTTGGGTAGGTGTTGGCGGGACACCGCACTCCTTCATCCGGGCCGGAGCTGCGGGTCTGCCGCTGATGGTGGCGATTATCGGGGGCAGACCCGATCGTTTCCGGCCATTAATCGACCTCTACCTGCAGGCCGGTATTCGTGCCGGCTACCATCGCGAACAGCTTAGGGTGGGGCTACATGTTACCGGCTTTGTGGCTGACTCCGCGAAAGCAGCAAAAGACGCGTTTTACCCAGGCTGGCTGCATGCTTTCACACAAGTGGGCAAAGAGCGCGGTTGGGGGCCAGTGACGCGTGAGCAATTTGATGCCTCCTGTAGCCCTGATGGTGCATACCTCGTTGGCGATCCGCCAAGCGTGATAGCCAAAGCACAGGCAATATCGACATCACTGGGCGGTATTGACCGGCTGTCATTTCAGATGAGTGCTGCCACTGCAGGATCTGAGGCAATGGGTCATTCAATCAAACTTATCGGACACGAAGTGGCTGCGGCCCTTCGTGAAAAAAAGCACACAGCCAGAATTGTATATTGAAGGAAAATCTATCATGACCGATTCTCTTGAGAGCCAGGGCGTGAATCGCGCCATTGCCTACCGTACGAAGGGCCATCGATTAGGCCCCATTACGCGATTACTGAGCCCGGATGATCTGGGAGATGATATCAAGCCGTTTGTTTTTCTTGATTTGTTTGAGTTCTTCCCACCGTATAACCGTGGTTTTATACCTCATTCACATTCAGGTATTGCAACCCTTACGGCCTTCTTTGAAGGTGGTATGACTTACGGGGATACCACAGGAAAACAAGGTTCCATGTCTGATGGTTCTGTGGAGTGGATGCGAGCAGGTAGTGGGGTCTGGCATGCGGGTGAGCCCTTACCGGGGAAAGTCATGCGAGGTTTTCAGCTCTGGGTGGCTTTACCGCCTGAACTGGAACTGGCATCGGCAGAAAGCCTTTATTTCGAAGCTGAAGCTATTATGCACGATGGCCCAGCCCGTATTTTACTGGGACAGTACAATGGCAGGTCCAGTCCAGTTCCTTCACCAACATCAATGACTTATCTGCACGTGCGGCTTTCAGATGGTCAGAAGTGGACTTATCAGCCGCAGGCAGATCATGATATCGCATGGCTGGCAACTAACGCCGGGCAGCTGGAGATCGGAAATACCCTGCTCGAACGTGAGCTGGCAATTTTCGCAGAAGGTCATGGGGCTATCAGCATCACGGCTCATGAAGCGGCCGAATTTGTGATCGGTTCAGCGGTCAAACACCCTTACCCTCTCATCCGGGAGGCTTCCTCTGTCCATACAAACGCGGCTTCGCTGGCAGAAGGAGAACGAACTATCGCCTCTATTCGCAACAGCCCGTCATTCAGTGCGCTTACATCGCGCTGATAACTCTCATCGATATTCAAAGAAAAATCATGACACGCCGTAGTCATACTCATAAAACTGTCGCCATCACTGGCGGCAGTCCCGCCTGAAAATGTCGTATTTCTGCGGCATGGCATTCACGAAGGTAATATCTCAACCGTAGCCGCTCTGGCGCGAGCTCCCGTCATTGCGGAAACATAGCTGCTGCCGGAATATTTTATCTGGTAGGCCCGATCGATTTTACTTTCAAGAGCCGGGTCCGCGGGTTTTGCGAACCGTACGTCGAATTCCTGTCCGATAGCCACTATCTTACCCGCCCGTTGAGACAGTGCTGCCTGATACCATTTTGAACGGGTACCGCTATAGGCACGGACGAAAAGTCGGTTATCCACCGTCACTTCCCAAATCCATGTTGGCGTGCCGGTGGTATTCATATCGGGACGGTACGGCGCGATTTTCAGGTCGTCCGCCGCATCTATTTTTGCTAAAAGCTCGCGGTTCCAGAGCATAAACCTTTCCTCTTTTCTATACGTTATTTCGTCTATTATAAAGTTGGTAACACTGCGTCGGAGAATATCGAACGGTGTTATGATTTATTTATTAAGGTATTTATTAAAAAATGCCGTGATGTTATCAAACGGAATCTTATCCATGCGGTCATATAAATCAACATGGGTGGCATCTTTCACAATCAGAAGCTCTTTAGGCTGATTTGCTGCTTCATATGCCGTTTTAGAGAAATAAAGCGAATGCGCTTTTTCACCATGAACAAACAGGATTGGGCGCGGAGAGATTTCCTTAATATACGTCATCAGCGGGAAATTCATAAAGGACATCGGCGTTGTCACGGACCATGAGTTTCCTGAGTTGACGGCACGTGGATGATATCCGCGTTTGGTCATATAGTAGTCCGCGTATTCCACGAGGAACTGCGCTTCGCCGCCCTTCAGTTTATTGTAAGCTGGCTGATAAGCCGGTTGACCGTTTGCCGCATCGTCCCAGCGCTGAAGGCTCATCTTCTCAAGCGCCTGCTCGCGTTGCGCCGGCGTTACGCTGTCATTATAGCCCTTTGACATCACGCGGCTCATATCATACATGGTGCTGGCAACAACCGCTTTTACGCGTTTATCCACGGCAACAGCGTTCAGCGCGATACCCCCCATACCGCAGATACCGATGACGCCGATACGTTCACGGTCCACATAAGATTGCAGCCCAATAAAATCGACGGCTGCCATAAAGTCTTCGGTATTAATATCGGGTGACGCGATATTGCGCGGTTCCCCACTGCTTTCGCCGGTATAAGACGGATCAAATGCCAGCGTCACAAATCCGCGCTCGGCTAAGGTTTGCGCATAAAGACCTGAGGCCTGCTCTTTTACCGCGCCAAAGGGCCCGGAAATAACCAGTGCCGCAAGCTTCTTGTTTCCGCGATCTTTAGGAAGATACACATCTGCGGCCAGCCTAATGCCGTAACGGTTTTTAAAAGTTACTTTTTGATGATCCACTTTGTCGCTCCTTGGGAAGGTTTTATCCCACGTCTGCACCAGGCGTACTGAAGAATCTGCTGTGCCTGCTGCCGGCTGGGCGACCGCAGATTCTGTGGAAATCATGGCCAGCGCTCCGGCAAGGAGTGCGCCATTAAAAAAGCGGGTTGAAGTTTTTAGCGTCATGATAGTCATACCTTCATTCAAATTGGATGCGGGTTGGGTTGTAGTCAGCGCCTCATTTCGGTATGGCTATTTTGGATGTCGCTAATGAAATCTGTTATTAAAATACTCTGCATTATTTGCCTGATCCTATTAACATGATGCCAAAGCGTATATTTCACTTTTCATAACGGGTAAGTTGACGACGTCGCACAGACTTAACAAATATGAGGCGTGATGGAATGATTTCAGACAAATCGGTTGAGAGACGACTCGGCGAGCTCTCCCGGGATATTGCTCAGCGCACGCCCGGTACCGGTGATTTCCCCACCGCGGTTGAAGGGCTGGAACTCTTCCGGCGCAACGAACCCTCCCCTCCGGTGAGCTGCCTGGTTCCTCCGAGTATCGTTCTGGTGGCTGATGGCGCGAAGATCATGTGGGTTGGCGGTGAAGCTTATGAATATAATACGGAAAAATTCCTCATCACCTCCCTCGATTTGCCAGCCAGTTCGGAAGTGTTACAGGCATCGCCATCACGGCCCTGCGTCGGCGTCGCCTATAAACTTGACCAGCGCGTACTGATGGAATTAATTGCCCAGGGATGCCTGCCGCCAGTCAAAAAACGAGATGCGGGAACGGGGGTCGGTATAGGAACCATGACTGATGTTTTACTGGAGCCTTTCTGCCGCCTGCTTTCACTACTGGACGAACCTGAAGCCATTCCCGTTCTCGGCCCGCTGATTCAGAGGGAGATACATTATCGGCTGTTGATGAGCGATCGGTCCGATCGTCTCAGGCAGATTGCGGCAGTCGACGGCCATGGCTACCGTATCGGTAAAGCTATCGACTGGTTAAAGACCAATATTGCTTCGCCTCTGCGTGTCGAAGAGCTGGCAAGTCGCGTGCAAATGAGCACGCCCTCCTTCCACCACCATTTCAGACAGCTTGCGGGAATGAGTCCGCTCCGCTATCAGAAATGGCTGCGTCTCAATGAAGCAAGGCGACTGATGCTGAATGAGCATTACGATGTCACCACAGCGGCCTATGCTGTCGGCTATGAAAGCTTATCCCATTTCAGCCGGGAATATACGCGGATGTTTGGGGAATCACCCAAGAGGGATATTACTGTGCTGAGAGAGTCTGCCGGTAGGCTTTAGTAAATTCTGCCCTGCTCTGCCTCCCCCGGTGAAATCTATTGTACGTGAAGGCTACAGGAGATGCTAAAGACCTGAACTCAAAATCAGACAGCCCTCGTCGGGCAGCCCGTAAAAAGTCAGCTAATAGATGCCATTGACATATTCACTTATGGATTATATTCGCGCATCACTGACATTATTAATCCAGTAACTTCATTTCCAGAGCCCGACTCATGGCTTGCGTACGACTATTGACTTTGAGCTTGGCGTAGATGTTCTTGATGTGCCATTTCACCGTCTCAGTAGAGATAGTCAGGGAGCGAGCGATTTCTTTGTTCATCTGACCGTCAGCAATGAGCTGTAATATCTGCAGCTCTCGCTCACTGAGCTCCTGGTTAACATCAAGGTTTTCATGCTGAATCCGCTTGCCTTCAGACTCGCTCCCTTTCCCGGGCCAAGGGTCATCCCCTTCGCTGGCTGCCGAGGTTTCGCGTACACGGACAAGCAGAGGCTGCAAGGCATCGCCAGCATCAAGAAAAATACGTTTGAGATGCTGTTGTGCCGCTAATTGCAGGACGGGCTGCAATGCAGCCACGGCAGCCGCGTTTTCGCCACTATTCCACAAGGATAATGACCATAGCGTACGAAGACGCGCTGCGGAGAGCCGGTCGCCCCGACGCTCCTGCTCAGTCACGAGTTCGCCCAGCAAAAGGCTGGCTTGTGGCGCCTGGCCTGACGCCAGAAGCAGGCGGCTGCGGCTGACATTGGCATGCTGAGCTATTGCGCGTTGACAGGGGTTTTCGGCATCAATTGTGGCACGGGCCGCCAGTTGTTCGAGTTGCCGATGCAGCAGCTCCGCGCCTGGATAATTCGCGCGCTGCAGGCGCACTCTCGCCTGCTCTGCTAACAATAAAGCCTGCGGCCTTTGCCATCCTCGAGACACTGCTAGTCGCTGCGCGTGTTCCAGCAGCCGTTCTGCCTCATGCGGCATATCGTCATTCAAGGCCTGGCGCGCAAGGTAGGTATAGCAGCGACTCAGGGCGTCGGGTGGACCAAACCGATCGATGAATTCGAGTCTGTCTGCTAACAGCGTATTTAATGAGTCCAGGTTCATACGTTCGTAAGCCATTTCCGCCAGCAGCGGCGCAAGCGTCGCGCCGCTGGTCGACTGAGGGCCGGTATAACGCTCAGCCTGGCGCAATGCATTCTCTGCATGCCCCCAGGCGTTCTCCAGGTCACCCTGACCAAGATGGCACTGAGTGATGATAAAAGCGCGATAAACCGAGACAAATAGATTGTCTAGTGGACTTTCCGGGCAAGGCATATGCCGTTGAACCTCAAGAGCGTCGCTATAGCGCTGGTTAACCACGTGGCAGTAGCTCAGAATATTGCATATGAGACCGTCGACCCAGGTGTCTCCGCAGGGCACTTTAGCCAGCAACGGCTCAACAATCGCCAGGCTTTCCGGGATTTTCTCGGCAAAAGCTTCGCAAATTGCGCGCACGACACGTAATTTGAGCCAGGCGTTGGGGGTTATATCATCACGATGATTAACGACCATTTGGTCAAGATTATCAAGTAACTGCCTCGATTCATCGAAGCGAAAATAGTGCGCCAGCGCCCAGGCCAGATTGATTTGCAGGTCAATGCGCGAAGGGTCAGTACTCGCAGGTAAGTGATGCATCCAGGAAACCAGGGTATCTATATCCCCTTCTTCCGCCAGCGACTGCGCGCCCGCGCCATCCTGCCCGGGATTATGGATCGGCTTGCCCGCTGCCAGTGCGTGGCGTACCGCCTCGGACCATAATCTCTGCTCAACGAACCAATGACTGGCTAATTCATGTAAGTGCTTGAGGTTGATATCGTTGTTCTGCTGCAATATCGTTCGCAGGGTTTCCTGCAAAAGAGGATGGTAGCGAAACCAGCAGCCTTGTTCGTCCAGTGCTGACAAAAAAAGATTGTGCCGCTCAATCCATGCCAGTATCGCTTCACTATCATCACGCTCTGTAACCCCGTTACATAACCCGGCATTTAAACGATTAAGAAACGATGTTTTGACGAGAAAATCAAAAACTTCCTGTGGCAATGGGTCAAGTACCACCTCTTTCAGATAACGGGCGATAGCGCGGGTTCCACCACGAATATTGCGCAGCAGATGTTCTGGATCATTGAGCAATTCTGGGGATAACGAAGCGATTTTCATGCCGGCGATCCACCCCTCTGTCGCGGAAAGTAGCCGCTGTACATGCTGATTACTGAGTGGTATGTCAATCGTCTGGCTGAAATAGTTTCTGGTTTCTTCAAGCGTAAATTGCAGGTCTCGATCGTAGATTTCCACCAGCTGGTCCTGTGCCTGAAGCAGGCTCAGAGAGAGACTGGGGTGGAAACGGCAGCCAATGATCAGGTGCAAGGCGGCAGGAGCATGCTTGAGCAAATATCCCAGGGCTTCATATACACCAGCATCATTAATCATATGGAAGTCATCAACGATCAGATACAGGTCGTGCGGACAGTAATGTAGTTGGTTAATCAACCCGGCCAGCAACTGTTGAGAACTGGAGGGCGTCTGTTCTTCTATGTTGCGCCAAAAGTCGGCGTCCCAATCGCCATAGAGCGGCCGCAATGCTTGCAGCAGATAAGGAATGAACTGCCATACGCCATCATCATCCTCATCGAGGCTAAGCCAGGCAACGCGTTCGCCCTGGGCAATCATTTGCTGATACCACTGCGCCAACAGCGTGGTTTTGCCAAATCCAGCACCTGCGCAAACGACGCCCAGACGGCGTCGCTGCATGCGATCGAGGAGGAGCAGAAGCCGTGAGCGCTGTAGCAGCCGTATCGAAGAGCGTGGTGGAACGAATTTGGTCAGGATTAGCGGCAAATCTCTCGTCAGCCGCAATGGCCCGGAGACCAGTGAAGTTGCCTGGCGACTTTTCAAATCCGATGGCTTCATCCGTAGTTATCTACTCGTATTATTTTTTTATCAATTGTACGCCAGAGCCCGGGATGGCATGGAGCCACCCCTCTCGATAGATACATAAAATTTATAAAGTTTGACCTCAAGCATGAAAACCCCCTCCTACCCCCCCATGAAGGTGGCTTCGCACCTCCTCGTCGCACTCGTAGATTCATTGCATCGGCGTGGTTAAGGGGCTTCCAGCCTGTCAAACCCCCGCCTGACGACCTTTACTGAGGAGAATTAAGTGATGCTTAACAAACAGGCTTTACTCCAGGCTTACCGTAAGATGCGCGAAATCCGGACGTTTGAGGAGCGTTTGCATCAGGAAAACACCAGCGGGGATATTCCGGGCTTCATTCACCTTTATACCGGTGAGGAAGCCATTGCGGTGGGGGTCTGCGAAAATCTCACTAACGCTGATTTCATTGGGTCCACGCACCGTGGGCATGGCCACTGTATTGCCAAAGGCTGCGATATTCACGGCATGATGGCTGAAATATTCGGTAAGGACAGCGGATTATGCCGGGGCAAGGGAGGCTCTATGCATATTGCCGATCTGTCGAAAGGTATGCTGGGTGCGAACGCTATCGTGGGTGGCGCCCCTCCGTTAGCCATCGGCGCTGCTCTGACGGCCAAAACCCTCAAGACCGGTAACGTTGGGGTCTCTTTTACCGGTGACGGCGGTTCTAATCAGGGCCTGGTATTTGAAGCCATCAACATGGCAGTGGTGCTGCAACTCCCTGCCATCTTTATTTTCGAGAACAACGGTTATGGCGAAGGAACTGGCCATGACTACGCCGTCGGTGGTCGTGATATCGCCGGGCGCGCCGCGGGCTTCGGTTTACCGGCAGTGACGGTTGATGGCACAGATTTCTTTGCCGTTTACGATGCCACCTCAGAGGCCGTCAAGCGCGCCCGAGAAGGTGGAGGCCCAAGCGTGATTGAGGCCAAAGCTTTCCGCTGGCACGGTCACTTTGAGGGCGATCCGGCGCTTTACCGCGCTGAGGGCGAAGTTCAACGTCTGCGCGAACAACATGATCCGCTGAAGATTTTCACCGCCAGGGTCAAACAACACATCTCCCTTGAGGAACTGGCGGCGATCGACGCGGCGGTTGAAGCACTTGTCGATGATGCTGTATTCAAAGCGCGCGCCGCTGCCTATCCGGCTCCGGAAGACCTGCTTACAGACGTTTACGTCTCATACTGAGGGTGATAACAATGCCTATAAAAACCTATCGAGAAGCGGTCAAGGAAGCCCTGGCCCAGGAAATGGAGCACGACGAACGCGTCGTTCTGATTGGTGAAGACTTGCGCGGCGGTCACGGCGGAAATGCGCCCGAAGAAGCAAGGATAGAGGCCTTTGGAGGTGTGCTCGGAGTCACTAAAGGGCTGTGGACGCAGTTCGGCTCCGACCGGGTGATCGACACCCCCATTACGGAGTCGGCGATCGTCGGCATGGCTGCCGGCGCCGCTGCAACGGGTCTGCGGCCGGTGGCGGAGCTGATGTTTATGGATTTTTTCGGTGTTAGCCATGATGCGCTGTACAACCAGGCGGCAAAGTTTCGCTATATGTTTGGTGGCAAGGCCAAGGCGCCGCTGGTGATGCGGGGCATGATCGGTGCTGGTTTTTCTGCAGCAGCCCAGCATTCGCAGTCACCCTATAATATTTTTGCTACCACACCGGGGCTCAAGGTGGTTGTGCCATCGACGCCTTATGATGTCAAAGGGCTGCTGATCCAGTCGATTCGCGACGACGATCCGGTGGTGTTCTGCGAGCATAAAATGCTCTATGACCTCAAGGGCGAGGTACCGGACGAGATTTATACCCTGCCCCTGGGCGTCGCCAACTATACCCGTGAAGGTGAGGATGTCACCATCATCGCGTTGTCGGCAATGGTACATAAAGCAAACCAGGTCGCCGACAAACTGGCCAGAGAGGGGATCTCGGTGGAGGTGGTCGATCCACGTACAATCTCGCCTCTGGACGAAGAAGGCATTCTGGAATCAGTGGCTTCTACCGGCCGCGTGGTCATTGTCGACGAGTCAGCCGCGCGTTTTGGCTTTGCTCATGATGTCGCAGCGCTGATTGCTTCCCAGGCATTCCATTTCCTCAAAGCGCCTGTTGTTCTGGTGACACCACCACACACCCCGGTACCGTTCTCCCCTGCTCTCGAAAAACTCTGGATCCCTGGCGTTGAACGTATCGAAGCTGCCGTCCGTCAAGTGCTGGAGGATTAAGCTATGAGCGATATCAGGACACTTGAAATGCCGAAGTGGGGCCTTTCAATGGAGGAAGGCGTGCTCGCGCGGTGGGCCATCCAGGAGGGTGACCGCTTCGCCAAAGGGCAGGAAATCTGTGAAATTGAGACCAGCAAAATCGTCAATGTTCTGGAGGCCCCCTTCGCCGGTACGCTACGGCGGATAATCGCCCGGGTGGGAGATACCCTCCCGGTCGGCGCTGTTTTGGCGTTGGTAGCTGACTCTTCGGTAAGCGATGCTGAACTGGATGCCTTTGCCGCCAGTCTGGCCGCGGCGCAGCCAGCAGCGCCTGCCATGCAGACTACCGAGCCTGCTGTAGCGGCCGTCGCGCCCTCCATTGTACCAGCCCCCGCCAATAAGCCTGCGGCATCCATTGGGCAGACCGAGGTACCCACCAGCCTGCAAGGCATAACCGATCCGACTCAGGTGAATGCCACTCCCCATGCGTTACGTCAGTCTGCGCGGTTGGGCGTTGACTTGAAAAAGGTCCAGGGTAGCGGGCGTGGCGAGCGTATCTCTGTCGCTGACCTGGAGAGCGCGATCGTTGCCGCAGGCGGCCGCATCGCCTCTCCGCCGCCGCCCGTTCGTTCCGGCAAAGCGCCGCGATCGCATACCGATGATAGCCAGGTATCGGCAACCCCGTTAGCGCGCCGTCTGGCCAACAAACTGGGGATCAACCTGCACGACTGCCGCAAAAGCGGTTCACTCGGACGGGTGAGCCGTGATGATGTGCTGGCGGCCGCTTTGCTGCTTGATGGGCTACCCCAGGCCGGGGCTCCACAAGCCACGTCAGCGACAGCCTTTGAGACGTTGCCGATGTCCAGTATGCGGCGAGCGATCGCTGGCCGTTTGCAAATGTCCAAGCAACATGCACCCCATTTCCGTTTGACCGTCGATCTCGATCTGGAGCGACTCTTAGCATTGCGTAAGGAAATCAACAGCGAAGTACCCGGCGTCAAGATTTCGGTTAACGATATGCTGGTTAAGGCCTGCGCCATGGCGCTGATAACCGTGCCGGACGTCAACATACAGTTTGATGAGGCTACCCAGAGCATCCGCCGTTTTGCCGATGCCGACATTTCCGTGGCCGTTGCGCTGCCAGACGGGTTAATTACCCCTATCGTACGTTCGGCCAACAGCAGGTCGATAAGCGACATATCAAACGAAGTTCATTCTCTGATAACCAAAGCCCGGGCGGGCATGCTCAAGCCCGAAGAATTCCAGGGCGGCACCTTTAGCGTGTCAAACCTGGGCATGCTCGGAGTACGGCAGTTTGATGCCATCATAAACCCACCCCAGGGCGCGATCCTTGCGATTGGCGCAGGCGAGCCCCGAGCGGTAGTTCGCGATGGACAAATCGTCGTCCGCCATCAACTGACCGTATCGCTGTCCTGCGATCACCGGGTCATCGATGGGGCGTCAGGCGCGGCTTTTCTCCAGGCGCTCAAGCGGCTGGTTGAAACACCGACGCTGTTGTTTATCGAGGAGACGAGCTATGCACGACAAATATGATGTACTGATAATAGGTGGCGGGCCTGGGGGGTATGTCGCCGCCATTCGTGCCGGCCAGCTAGGGCTTCGTACAGCATTGGTGGAAAAGCAGCATTTAGGGGGGATCTGCCTGAACTGGGGATGCATTCCAACCAAGGCGCTGCTGCATGGTGCAGAGGTGGCGCACAGTATTGCGCATGCCGATCGGCTGGGTTTTAGTCTCAGAGAGGTGAGTTTCGATGTGCAGAAACTGGTGCAGTTTAGCCGCGCCGTGTCGCAACAGCTGACCGGAGGTGTCGAGTACCTGCTGAAGAAAAATGGCGTTACTGTCATTACCGGCACCGCCCGGCTACGTGGAAAGGGGCAAGTAACGGTCGCCGATCCCCGAGGGGAAGAGCGAGACTATCGCGCTGGTCATGTGATCCTTGCGACTGGCGCCCGGCCGCGAGCGTTACCAGGAGTAGAGCCAGATGGTGAGCGAATCTGGACCTATTTTGAGGCCCTGCAGCCTGAGCGCTTACCGGAGTCTCTATTAATCATCGGATCAGGGGCCATCGGAGTCGAGTTCGCCAGCCTTTATAACGATCTTGGCAGTAACGTGACGCTGGTCGAACAAGCCGCGCAGATTCTGCCCGTTGAAGACGCCGAAGTATCCGCTACCGTGCGTAAATCGTTCGAAAAACGCGGTATACACGTCCATAGCCAAACGCTGCTGACGCAGGTACAGCGCACCGATACGGGCGTGCGCTGCACCTTGAAAACCACCGGCGCCGAACAGACCCTTGAAGTCGAACGTGTGCTGTTGGCAGCGGGCGTACAGCCTAATGTGGAAGGCCTGGGGCTGGAAGCGCTGGGAGTCGAGTTGGACCGCGGGTTTATCAAGACGGATGCAGCTTGCCGAACCAACGTATTTGGGCTCTATGCTATCGGCGATGTGGCCGGCCCGCCGTGTCTGGCGCACAAAGCCAGCCACGAAGGCGCGATCTGCGTCGAGACGCTGGCTGGCGTCAAAGGCGTACGCCCTCTTAACCGCGACTATGTGCCCGGTTGTACCTATGCCCGGCCACAGGTTGCCAGCCTGGGCTTGACAGAGGCGAAGGCTCGCGAGACGGGACGGCCAATCAAGATCGGTAAGTTCGCATATCAGGGGAATGGTAAGGCGCTGGCCAGCGGGGAGACGGAGGGTTTTGTAAAGACTGTTTTCGACGCCGAAACCGGCGAACTGCTGGGCGCGCATATGGTTGGTGAGCAGGTCACTGAACAGATCCAGGGTTTTGGTATCGCGCATCATCTGGAGGCCACAGATGAGAGTCTCTTATCGATGATCTTTGCTCATCCAACGCTTTCTGAAGCCATGCATGAATCCATCCTTGCCGCCAGTGGTCAGCCGCTGCATCAATAATGACAATATAAACCCGGCATTCAACGCCGGGTTTGTCTGAGGCTTTAAGGCCGTCTGAAAAGGGCAATGCTGCGCCCGGCCAGAACAAAATCAATTGTCTCGGTAATGATGACGCCGTCCGTTTTTTCTTCAGCGGTCGACAGCTCAAGAACCCAGCCGCCTTCGCCAAACTGCGGGATCTGGAACGGAACATCGCCCTCAAAGGGATTGAACAGCATCAGCACGTCATGCCAGATGCCCTCCTCCTGTTCAAGATCGGGTCGGCTGATGGCGAGACCTAACGTCGAACCTTCATCCCATTGTTCAGATTGCTGCAGACCGCCGCCGGCGTTAAACCAGCGTATCTCGAGCCCGTCACGCCAGCTTTCACGGCGTAAAAGCGGTTGCTCCGCACGCAGCGCTATCAGACGCTGGGTGAAATGGCGCAACGTATGGTCCTGATCGGACAGTGCTTCCCAGTTGACCCATGAAATCTCGCTGTCCTGGCAGTAGCCGTTATTATTGCCCTGCTGAGAACGGCCAAACTCATCGCCGGCCAGCAGCATCGGCGTACCGTGGGAGAACAATAACGTGGTCAGGAAATTCCGCTTCTGGCGTTCGCGGACGGCGACGATATCCTGGTTTTCTGTCGGGCCTTCTTCGCCATAATTGCAGGAGCGGTTGTCATTATGCCCGTCGTTATTGTCCTCACCGTTGGCTTCATTATGCTTCTCGTTATACGAAACCAGATCGTTCAACGTGAAGCCGTCATGGGCGGTAATAAAATTGACGCTGGACCACGGACGACGGCCGCGTAAATCGTACAGATCGCCGGAGCCCAGTAAACGGGCGGCAAAGTCGTTGGAAACATTATCCCCCTTCCAGTATTCCCGCACCGTATCACGATATTTATCGTTCCACTCGCCCCAGCCAGGCGGAAAACCGCCGACCTGATAACCCCCGGGACCGATATCCCAGGGCTCACCAATCAGTTTAAGCTTCGATAAAACCGGATCCTGGGTTACCGCATCGAAGAACCCGCCTCGCGGATCGAAGCCCTCGGGTTCGCGCCCGAGAATGGTCCCCAGATCAAAACGAAAGCCGTCGACGTGCATGGCTTGCGCCCAGTAACGTAGCGAATCCATGACCATCTGCAGCACCCGGGGATGCGAGGTATTCACCGTGTTCCCCGTCCCGGTATCATTTATGTAATAGCGATGCTGATCCGGCATCGTCCGGTAGTAGGAAAAATTATCGATGCCTTTAAATGAGAGCGTCGGTCCCAGCTCATTGCCTTCCGCGGTGTGGTTGTAAACCACGTCAAGGATCACTTCGATACCGGCATCATGAAATGCGCGCACCATGTCGCGGAAGCCCGAGATACCCGCGGGTCCGTAGTAACGGGACGCCGGAGCGAAGAAGCCCAGCGTATTGTAACCCCAGAAGTTTTTTAGCCCTCTGTCGAGCAGATGCCGATCGTCCGGAAACCAGTGTACGGGAAGCAGCTCAACGGAAGTGATGCCCAGGCTCTTGATATAATCGACGGAAGCCTGATGCCCAAGCCCCTCAAATGTGCCGCGCAGCTCCGGGGGAAGCGCCGGATTGCGCTGGGTAAAACCCTTTACATGCGTTTCGTAGATAACCGCATGCGGCCAGGGGACGTCGGGGCGATTCTCCCCCTGCCAGTCGAAGGCATCCGGGTCGACAACCTTGCATTTTGGCGTAAATGGCGCGCTATCGCGGGTATCAAAGCTCAGATCTTTCTCCTCATGGCCCAGCTCGTAGCCGAAATGCGCATCGTTCCATTCAATATCGCCTTCCAGCTCCCGCGCGTAGGGATCGATAAGCAATTTGTGTGGATTAAAGCGATGGCCGTTCTCCGGATCGTACGGCCCATAAACCCGATAACCGTATAAGGCTCCGGGCTGCAGACCGGGTACGTAGCCGTGCCAGATTTCGTGTGTATATTCAGGTAGTTCAAGCCGGGCTATTTCCGCTTTTCCGCAAGGATCGAATAAGCACAGCTCAACCCGCTCAGCGTGCGCTGAAAACAGCGCGAAGTTCACGCCCTTTCCGTCAAAATTAGCCCCCAGCTGCTGGCCGTCCCCGGGCTCTATTGCAAACGTTTCTTTCATTGACACTATTCCTCTCTACTTTTCTTTTCACTAATAAGCGTTACTAACCACCCCGTTGCTGACGCCAGATCGAGCGCCTCTTCGACAAGACGGTTTTCGCCGGTTAACGCATCGCGATAATGTCGTCCTGCCAGATCTTCGGGTATGGCTACCGCAGTGTTGCCCCACAGCCTGGCCGGGGAATCAGCCAACCCGTGCGCCGCGACGTCAAAGGCCAGGCGAGGAACCACCACGATAAGGGCCTCCTCGTCGTTGATGCGCGCGTAGGCGATAAGATTCTCTTCCCTGTCACCGGTGACCTTTAATGGTACCCAGTCACCATAATGGAAGAGCGCGGAATGTCGCTGCCTTAACCTGAGAAACGACGCGGTGACGTACTGCTTCAGCTGCCCGTCTCGCCATGCGTTTTCGTTATCAAATAACTCTGGGCCTTCGCTATCGAGGTTATGCGCCAGGACGGCGAAGTCAGGTTCACGTCGGTTATCCGGATCGACGAGGCTGAAGTTCAGCGCCTCGCTCCCCTGATAAATATCCGGCACGCCGGGCGCGGTCAGTTTGATGACCGTCTGGCTGAGGCTGTTCACCAGGCCGGCACGGATAAAAGGCTGCAGGGCGGTGTAAAAATCGTTGAGAAAGAGCGAATTATCCGCAGCGAACAGCTGTTGCGCATAGTTCAGCACAACGCTTTCATAGCTTTCATTGCTGTCGATCCAGTCGGTTCTTTGCTTGGCCTCGCGCAGCGCTTTTTCCATAAAAGCAAGAAAACGCGTCTCGAGTTCTTTCAGCCCTGCGGTATCGTCGGGCAGCAGCGTTGCAGGCCACACGCCGGCGAGCGCCTGATAGATCATCCACGTATCCGCCGCGTTCGGCGCCGTACCATCGTTCAAAAAACGCACCTGGGTTTGATTCATCTGACGCCAGCGCGCAAGGTTTTCCGCCCACAGCTGCGGGGCTTCCGTTAGGGTGTAAAGCCGGGCGCGCGCATCTTCCCCGCGTTTAGTATCGTGCGTCGACGTTCCCAGCAGCGCGTCGGGCTGGCGGGCAAGACGAATGCGCATCTCCTGGTGAAAACGAGAGAGAGAAAAAGCGCGAGGAGTAGGATCGGCCCCGACTTCGTTCAATGCCAGGTCGAGGTTATGGCGAAAGAACAGCGTATCCTCGACCGATTTAGCCATCAACGGCCCCGTCAGCTGCTGAAAGCGGGTCCTGAAGAGTGACGCGGTGTCGAGGCTACTTTCGTGCAGATTGCCGGTCAGGATGGCGATAATGACCTCAAGCGCCCTGGCATCGGGTTTGTCTTCCCTGGCGTTCACCTGGTCAACCACCCGGTTTAACAGCGTAATATCGCCTGCGGTCAGCCCTTCGGCGGTGCCGTAGGTACGATAGACCGGGAAGGCCAGCAGCAGTTCACGCAAGGCATGGCGCAGCGCGTCGCTCTCAACCGCCATGCTATTACGCTCCGCCAGTTCGGTGGCCAGCCGCAATAAGGTGGTAAATTCACCCTCAAAATTGCGATCCACCATCAGTCCTTTCGCCTCGCGCAGCGCGGTATGGCGATCTATCGCTCCGCCGAGCGCTTCATCATGAACCTGCTGCAGCAGATCGAGGTTATTGTTATCCACCAGCACTTCCGCCAGCGAAGCGATAAACTCATATCCTGTGGTGCCGGAGACGGGCCAGTCGGCGGGCAGCTGCTCGCCTTTGGCGAGGATTTTTTCCACCGTAATGTAGCAATCTGGCCCGGTTGCCTGGCGCAGGCGCTGCAAATACCCCAGCGGGTCGGCAAGGCCATCGATATGGTCAATGCGCAGACCATCGACGATGCCAGAGTGCACCAGTTCAATGATAAGGCGGTGGGTGTCGTCAAACACCGCCGGGTCTTCAACCCGGACGCCAATCAGGCCGGTAATTTCAAAAAAACGCCGCCAGGAGAGCTGCCTGGGCGCCTCCCGCCAGGACATCAGCCGCCAGCTTTGCGCCTTGTGCAGCGCCAGAATGGCGTCGCGATCCGAGGATGTTAGTAGTTGCTCACCTGTCGCCAGGGTTTGAGGATTCAGGGGCCAGGCCTGGTCATAGTAGACGAACGCCGGCTTCCCGGTTTCCGGATCGCGTTTTAGCGCGAGAGCCCCGCTCTCCAGCTCTGCCTCAAAGGTGTCCCCCAGAAACGGCAGCGTAACGGGACGCGTCCAGTCAATATCGAAATAATGGGCCCAGGCGCTGTTTTTGCCCTGCTCGATGACGTCCCGCCACCAGCGATTCTCCAGCGAGGTCGCCATATGGTTGGGAACAATATCCAGAATCAGGCCAATTTGCGCGTTTCGCAGCGCCTTCACCATCCGGTCAAACCCTTCGCGGCCCCCGATGGCCGGATCGATCTCGTTAGGATCGGTAATATCATAGCCATGGGTTGACCCGCTGGTTGCCGTAAAAATCGGCGAGGCGTAAAGATGGCTGATACCCAGGTCTTTGAGATATGGCGCCAGCGCCGCCGCGCGATCGAAGGTCATGCCGTTACGGAACTGAATACGATAGGTTGCGGAAGGGATCATGATGAGGCTTCTCCATGTGCAAAACGGACAACAATACTGTTTGGCGATAACGCCTCCTGCCGCTCCGGCCAGCTAAAAATGACCTCGCCCGGTATTTCCGGCATCGCGGCCCGCTCCTCGCCGATATTCAGCGCCACGGAGAGCGTGCCGCCGGAGAATTGCCAGCTCACCGCCAGCGCCTGCGCCGCCGCGTGCAGGATCATGCCCTCCACGGCCCCTCCCGCCGCGAGCAGCGGGACAATGTAGCGATGGCGCAGCTGGATAAGGTGGCGCGTAAAGCGCAGCCAGGCTTTCCCCTCCTCGCTTGCCGCCTTCTGCCAGTCGAGCTTAGAACGGATAAAGGTCCGGGGATCGTTCGGGTCAGGGACTGATGCATCGTGTCCCGCGTGCCCGGCAAACTCTTTAGCCCGCCCTTCCCGCACCGCCTTCGCGAGGTCGCCATGAAAATCGGTAAAGAACAGAAAGGGGTTCGTCTCCGCAAACTCTTCGCCCATAAACAGCAAAGGAATGTGGGGCGACAGAAGCAATGCGGCGAGAAGAACGCGCGTTTTCCCGGCGCCGGCAAGAGAAATCAGCCTCTCCCCCTGCGCACGGTTCCCGGTCTGATCGTGATTCTGAATAAAGTCGACAAAAAACTGCGGCGGCTGAGCGGCGCAGGCCACGCCGCGTGGCTTTCCGGTTTGCGCAGAAAGCTCACCCTGGTAGACAAACCCTTCGGCCAGCGCCCTTGCGACATTCTTTGCCGGCTGATGCGCAAAATCCTGATAATAGGCGTGCGTTTCGCCGGTCGCGAAAACGTGGGCGGCGTTATGAAAGTCATCGTTCCACTCGGCGGTAAAGAGCGGCGTCTGTCCGTTCTCATCGCGCGGATGGAGGAAAATCACGTTCCGGCTGTCTTCAGTGGTGAGGTGGATATGGCGGTCGGGAATCGCGGCGCGGATATTTTCGGCTATTTCTATCAGTACGTGCCTGGCGGAGCGATCTTCAATCTGATCGATAGCATCAAAGCGCAGCCCATCGAGCTGGTATTCGGTCAGCCAGAACAGCGGCGCCTCGGTAATATACTGCCGCACGGCCTCGGTTTCATAGGCGATAGCGTTACCCCACGGGGTCATCCGGTCCTGATGAAAAAAGCCCGGCGACAGCAGAGAGAGATAGTTGCCTTCCGGGCCAAAATGGTTCAGCACGATATCGAGAACCACCGATAGCCCTAACCCGTGGGCGGCATCAATAAAGGCTTGAAAATCCTCCGGTGCGCCATACGCTGCGTGCGGCGCATAGAGTAATACGCCGTCGTAACCCCAGCCGCGGGAACCGCCAAACTGGGCTACGGGCATGACCTCTATCTGGGTGATCCCCAGCTCCGCCAGATAAGGCAGCTTTTCGATGGCAGCCAGAAAGGTGCCATCCGGCGTAAAGGTGCCCGGATGAAGTTCATATATCACGGTTTCTTCCCACGGACGCCCTTTCCAGCCAGCGTTAACCGGCTGAAAACGCCTGGGGTCGATGACCACCGAAGGGCCGTTAACATCATCGCGTTGCGCGCGCGACGCCGGGTCCGGAATGCGCGTGCCGTCGGCTAAACGGAGCATATATTCATCACCATGCTTTACGCCGGGGACGTCAATCTGGAACCAGCCCTCTCCCGCAGCGTCCATCGGAATATCCCGGCCCGTCAGGCTCAGCGTCATCGTTTTTTGACCTTCGGCCCAGACGCGAAAGCGGACCGTGTCCGCGGCAATGAACTCCGCCCCCCAATGTTTTTTAAATACTCTGGATTCCATTAAATATCCTCAAATGACCTGTGGAAAATGCGGCATGAATATAAGATTAGACCAGGTTTAAACGCGTGCGCTGTTGATGGCGAGGCTGTTATTTTTAAAGACGTTGTCTATGATTAATAAATCGCTTAAAAAACAAGGAATGCTATGCAGATTCGTAAAGGATTAAATTCCGACCTGGCTCGCCTGGAATATTGTGATTTTTCCTTCACCGTCAGCCAGATTGCCACCGGCCCCTTTGTCAATAATGATCTGAAAATTGAAACACTTCCCAGCGCTTATAATAAAACCTATGAACTGGACATCCAGACGCTGGAAAACCACTGCGTTAATCCGGATGCTATATTTTTAATCGCGGAAACCGACGCGGGGCAAGTGGCCGGATTTATTACTGCTTCCTTGATCTGGAACAAGTTTATTTCCGTGGATTATATCGCCATCGAGCGCTCACAGCGCAGAACGGGCGCGGCCAACAAGCTCATGGCGGCAGCCCATATATGGGCTCGGAGCATGAGCGCGGCGGGATTAAAGCTGGAAACCCAGAACGTCAACGTTCCCGCCTGCCTTTTCTATCGAAATTATGGCTTTACCCTGGGCGGATACGATCGTTATCTCTACAGCGCGTTACCGGAAAAAGATGAAATTGCGTTGTTCTGGTATTACATGTTGACTTAAAAGCCAGGTAAATAATTCCTGGTTTTACGATGTTAATTATTCCTGGTTTGCGCTTTTTTTATCGCCCAAACGCAGTCATTGACTAATCTTAAATTTCATTTATTAAGGAGGCCGGTATGACAACAGGAAATAACCCAACGCTACACTATCCACTTCCGCCGTTTGTCGAGCAGCCGCAGCAACCCCCGGGGCTGGCATCCGAAATGAAGCCCCTTCCCGATCACGGAGAGACCAGCTATACCGGTTCCGGAAAGCTGGCGGGGAAAAAAGCGCTGATTACCGGCGGTGATTCGGGAATTGGTCGGGCTGTCGCGATTGCCTACGCGCGGGAAGGCGCGGATGTCGCTATCGGCTACCTGCCGGAGGAGGAGTCCGACGCGGCTGCCGTTATCGCGCTGATCCAGGCCGAGGGAAGAAAAGCCGTCGCCATTCCCGGCGATATTCGGATTGAGTCATTTTGCGATACCCTGGTTGAAAAGGCGGTCGCTGAGCTGGGCGGGCTGGATATTCTGGTTAACAACGCCGGCAGGCAGCAGTATTGTGAATCCATTGAGACGTTAACGACCGCCGCGTTTGACGCCACGTTTAAAACCAACGTTTATGCGCCCTTCTGGATAACCAAAGCCGCGCTTCGTCATCTCTCGCAGGGGGCGGCGATCATTAACACCTCTTCCGTGCAGGCGTTTAAACCCAGCGAGATCCTGCTGGATTATGCCCAGACCAAAGCCTGCAACGTGGCGTTTACCAAATCGCTGGCTAAGCAGCTTGGTCCGCGCGGTATCCGCGTTAACGCCGTGGCGCCCGGCCCGTACTGGACTCCGCTGCAATCAAGCGGCGGCCAGCCGCAAGAGAAAGTTCAGCATTTTGGTGAGGATACGCCGCTCGGCAGACCGGGACAGCCGGTCGAGATTGCGCCCCTTTACGTTCTCCTCGCCTCAGATGCCTGCTCGTACGCTTCCGGTCAGGTCTGGTGCTCAGACGGCGGTACCGGCGTCGCATAAAAGAAGCGCTCGTCGCTGTCGCGCGCTGTTCCAGCTCGCCGCAGCGGCGAACGCTAGCCGCAGAGAAGAAACTGGATGAGGGTAATCAGCAAATAAAAACCGCAGACGATTTGCAAAACTCTCCAGCCCCACCTGAAATAACGCCACTGATAACGCTCCCTGGCATTCGCCTGCGCAATAGCGGGTTCCAGGACCTGCTTTTTCTGCTTCCTTCTAAGCATGCTCCAGCCCCACCCGACAATGGTCAGGATGACGATAACTTTATAAAGGATAATGTTGTCCATGCCGCCGCCATTTCATGATGGGATAAATCTCCCCGCCAGTGTAGCGCACTTCCCGCCTCGTTACCTGCATTCCTTATTTACGTTTAAATGCGTTTACGATGGAACACTCTTGCTTTGTCAGCGTTGCTGACGCAAGCATCACCCTGGAATAATCTTATATATGTCAGAAAGGTGAATTGGGACTTTTCTATTTATTAAATATGTAGTATCGAGGCGCGGGTAATATTAGCAGTCTTATTATTCAAAAAGTTAAAATTTGCAAAAACAGGCGCAACCGCTAAAATAATTATGAGCTAACTCACTTAACAGGGAGATATTATGGGTTTTTGGCGAATTGTGTTGACGATTATTCTACCCCCGCTTGGCGTACTGCTGGGTAAAGGCTTTGGTTGGGCGTTTATCCTCAATATTATTTTAACGATCCTCGGCTATATTCCAGGCCTTATCCACGCTTTTTGGGTTCAGACCAAAAACAGCTAATCAGAGCCATTATCACCGGTCATCACAAGGAATCAGAAAGTTCGCAGGAGCAATTTTATGCTTAAACACTTAACCGCTATCGCTTTTCTGGCTGCATCCACCCACGCCATGGCGCAAACCGATATGACGCTGGACGGTCTGGCCAAAAAGGAACCGGCAGCCTTTAGCCAGATGGTTAAAGGGCATACCCTGCCCGCCTGGATAAAGTCCGGCGGCACGGGCTCGCCTGCCCGGACGGTGAAGCTTGGCGCCGAGGTCTATCAGGTATTCAGCGTCTGCAAACCCCACGACTGCGCAGCGGAGCGCTTCGCCGTGCTGTGGTCGGAAAAATCCGGACAGATGTCCGGGCTTTATTCCGCCGTTGACGAAAAAACCGCCCAGGAGACACTGACCTGGCTGAATGTTAGCGATGAGCGCTCAATCGATGGCAAGACGGTGCTCTTTGCCGCCCTGAGCGGCAGCCTGGAGAACCATCCGGATGCGTTTAACTACCCGTAGTAAAACGCTGAGGCAATAATTTCGCGCCTTCTGCCGTACAACCCCAGGGTCTGGACGGCAGAAACTCTCCCCCGACGTTCAGCGCAGCCTACAGCGAGATGCCGGCGAACGACATAAACCCCAGCGACATTAAGCCGGCGGTAATAAATACGCTGCCTAAACCGCGTAAGCCTTTCGGCATATTGGCATATTTCAGCTTTTCACGAATGCCGGCCAGCGCCACAATCGCCAGCGCCCAGCCAATACCGCATCCGGTGCCATAAGTCAGTGATTCAAGGAAGCTGTATTCACGCTGCACCATAAAAATCGTCGCGCCGAAAATGGCGCAGTGGATAGTTAACAGCGGCAGGAACGGCCCCAGAGCATGGTTTAACGCGTGGAAATATTTGTCGATCACCATTTCGAGGATCTGCACCAGCGCCGCAAGAACGCCGATAAACGTGATGAAATCGAGGAAGCTCAGGTCAACCCCTTCGATCAGGGCGTTCTCTTTCAGCAGGTAATGGTAAATCAGGTTGTTAATCGGCGTCGCAATGGCCAGCAGCGCCGTCACGGTTACCCCGAGGCGAAATGCGACATCGATTTTTTTGGAGATAGCGAGAAAAGTACACATCCCGAGGAAAAAATTGAGCGCCATATTTTCAACGAAAACCGCGCGGATAAAAATATTGAGATGAGATTCAAACAAGACAACCTCCATGTTGTTGAGTTGTTTCTCAATAATGCCAAATTTTCAGCTTGAACGGGTTATTATTACTCGGTTTTGCCGAGTCGATCACCTTTTAATTTCCTGTGTTTTGCGTGGGCAAGAGCGTCGCCTTTAGCGCCTTCCTGACTCGCTAAACGAGCGAGGAAGCATCTGAATAAACGCATCGACCGGCACCGGTTTAGAAAAGTAATAGCCCTGATAGAGGGTAATCCCCATATTTTTGAGCATCGCGAGCTGCTCCTTATCCTCGATGCCCTCAGCAATAATCTGGCAATGAAACTTCCTGGCCAGATTAACCATATTCTTCACCACCAGCGCGGAAGCCGTGTTGGTCACAATGTTGAGGGTAAAGACCTTATCGATTTTGATAATCTCAGGATTAAATTGCTGGATGTAGCTGTAGTTCGCGTAGCCGGTACCAAAATCATCCAGCGAAAACTGGACGCCGATACGCCTGAGTTTGTCCGTCACCGCTGATGTTTGCCGGGTATTCTCGATCGACTCGCGCTCGGTTATCTCCAGAACAAGGCGGACTTGCGCCTCTTTCATCTGCTGGATAAACGTCTGGCACAGGGTCACTATTTCGTCGTCCTGAAAGTTTACCGAACTGGTGTTAAAGCAAATAAACAGACCTCCAGGAATAACGGATTGATGGCGCCGAAGCTGACGGATCACCTCGGCAAAGCAAATCGCCGTCACGTCTTTAATCAAGCCGGTCTGCTCTGCCACGGAAATAAATTTATCCGGCGCAATAAATCCCTGCTTCGGATGTTCCCAGCGCACCAGCACCTCACCGCCGATAACCGCTCCGCTATCATTGTTGATAATCGGCTGAATATAGGGCTTGAGCTGCTTCAGTTCGATAGCCTTTCTGAGCTGATACTCAATCGTATTCCGGTAGCGGAGGTAGTTCCTGAATAAAAAGGTGAGCAGCAAGGAGGCCAGAATAATGGCGATAAGCGTGTGTTGCTCATAGCGGATAAACGCCCCGACGCCAGAGGCGTAGCCGCGGTCGGCAATAACCGAATAGGTAAACAGCTCAGAGGCCAGGCGCACGGGAACCTTGATATCCGGCGTCGCCGTCACTTCCCCTTTGCGGGTCATTATCCGATCGCCAACCTGAAGATAGAGATGCGCATCGCCATCAAGAACGGTCAAAATGTTGTATAAATAATAGCCGTCAACGCCAACCAGAATCGTATTTCCCCGCTCATCCTGTTCGCTGTAAACCATCAAGGGATGAAACGGCGTGATTTCGCTGCCGCTCAGCAGGCGCAGAGCGCCATGCGTATACTGGCGACGATCGAACTGAAATTTACGCCCGCCAAAAACCGAGGTGCAGTATATTTCGTTATCCTTACCTAAATTCACCGTGCGCACATCGGGAATGGTGGCCACCAGCGTGCGCAGCTCCGTCAGGACATTCTCGCTACAGCTTTTACCATAAAAAGGCTCAGCCAGATCGGCTGCCTGTTCCGCATGGGAGACGGTCACATCAAGGCTGGCTATCGCCTGCTGCAGGCGCGAATGGATATCTTGATCCACCTTTTTTTGCATTTGCCAGTAGCAAAGCCCGGTGCCCAGGCTCAGTAACGCAAGCAGAAACAGGAGTATCCACAGACGATGGCGTGATGATGAGTAGTTCATTGTGCTAATCCAGTTTGACTCGCCGGAAAAGGCCAAAGGTCAATTGTTTGGCCAAATTTTAATAAATCCTGTTTATACTCGCCCTGAACCGATCAAGTTTTAATGCATATCAATGATATATCATGGCAAACCATTGCGCGGCGCAGGAGGCGCTTTCTGCGTCTGAGGTTTGCGTGCTTATGCCGCCGCATCTGTAGCTAAATGATTGACTTAAAGCCGAATAATACGAAAATGACTCTTTTGTGCGATGACCAGAAAAGCTGGCAAATATGATGACGATCCGCTCTCGTAAGTTTATTCTGAACAAGGTGAAAATATCCGCGGTAGCTATAGCTGCCGCGCTGCTGTTAGCCCACTGCGGTAGCAAACCGCCCGTTTCTCTTGTCACGCCCATGCCGCCCGCGGCCCGCCAGCCGACGTTGCCCAAAAGCCAGGAGCCGGTGCGCGGCGTCTGGCTGACGACCGTGTCGCGCCTCGACTGGCCGCCGCTGGAATCCGTCAATGGCGGTATTAGCGCCGAACGGCGCATCGCCCTGCAGCAGCAGGCGCTGGTTGCCAAGCTGGATAATTTAAAAAGCCTCGGCATTAACACCGTCTTCTTCCAGGTGAAACCGGATGGCACCGCGCTCTGGCCATCGAAGATTCTGCCGTGGTCCGATATGCTGACCGGCAAAATCGGTGAGGATCCGGGCTACGATCCGCTCAAGTTTATGCTGGATGAAGCCCATAAGCGCGGCATGCGCGTTCATGCCTGGTTTAACCCCTATCGCGTCTCGGTCAATACGCGGCCGAAAACCGTCACCGAACTGAACAGCACGCTGTCGCAGGTTCCCGCCAGCGTATACGTCCTGCACCCTGAGTGGATTCGCACCTCCGGCGATCGCTTCGTGCTCGATCCGGGCATCCCGGAAGTCCGCGACTGGATCACCAGCATCGTGGCCGAGGTTGTGGAGCATTACCCGGTTGACGGCGTCCAGTTCGACGATTACTTCTACACCGAATCACCGGGATCGGCCCTTAACGACAACCGGACGTTCCAGCAGTACGGCCAGGGCTTTGCCGCGAAAGCGGACTGGCGGCGGCACAACACGCAGCTGCTGATTGAGCAGGTTTCCCGCACCATCAAGCAGCTGAATCCCGATGTTGAATTTGGCGTCAGTCCGGCAGGCGTCTGGCGCAACCGCTCCCACGATCCGGCGGGTTCGGATACCCGCGGCGCAGCGGCCTACGATGAGTCGTATGCGGATACCCGCCTCTGGGTCCAGCAGGGATGGCTGGACTACATCGCGCCGCAGATTTACTGGCCTTTCGCCCGCGACGCGGCCCGCTACGATGTGCTGGCAAAGTGGTGGGCTGACGTGGTGAAACCCACCCATACCCGCCTCTATATTGGCGTGGCGCTGTACAAAGTTGGCGAGCCATCGAAGAATGAACCTGACTGGATGATTAGCGGCGGCGTGCCGGAGCTGAAAAAGCAGCTTGATCTGAATGAATCCATGCCGCAAATTCAGGGCACGATTTTATTCAGAGAGAATTACCTCAACCAGCCGCAAACCCAGCAGGCCGTTAACTACCTGAAAAGCCGCTGGGGAAGCTGATGCACTCACCTGACAGGCCAGGAGCCTGGTATCAACCCCACCGGAGGATGTATGTTGAAAAAATCGATCGTCGCCTTTTCCTTGTTCTGCGCTCTGACGCCCGCCGTTTTTGCGGGCAACAGTGAAAATGAACAGCTGAATAAAAAGAATGTTATTGATTTTTATAATAAAGCGTTAAATGACAAAGACTTTGCCGCCGCCAGACCCTATCTGGGAGACCGCTACGAACAGCATAACCCGATGGCGAAAGACGGCGTTGCAGGCTTTGAGCAATTTATCGCCTTCCTGAAGAACAAATATCCCGACTCGCACAGCGAAATTAAGCAGGCGTTTGTCGACGGCGATCATGTGATCCTGCACGTTGAGGTCACCGGTCGCGAGCCGGGCGTGACGCGGGCGATTATCGATATCTTCCGCGTCGACGAGCAGCATAAAATCGTTGAACACTGGGACGTGACCCAGAACGTTCCGCAAAAAACCGCCAGCGGCAACGGCATGTTTTAAATCCTGGGCAGGCGTATCCTGCTCATCCCCCTCGCTTTCCCCGTTTACTCTTCGTACAGATGAACGCTTGTTTAAACAGTTTATTTACTTTACTGTAAAGTAAATAAACTGGCGGAGTGAATCTGATGATTAGCAAAGAAAAATGGGGAAAGCTTTTTTATTTCATTGCATTAGCCATTTTCCCCTGCGCGATGAACGCCGCTTTACCCAGCCTGCCCGCGCAGGGCGCCCCGCTCTATGACGCCTGCTCGCACCTACAAGAACCGTCCGAGGCCTGGCGCTGTCGCGCCCTGCTCATTAGCCAGCGCGTGGAACAGCGGCAACGCTATCTGCACTTTTTACTGCAGCAGAATATTTTCAGCATTCAAACCTACGACTATCTGTGGAGTGAGTACCAGCGTACGACGTCATGTTCTGAGATCGGCGCCTTCTTGATGAGCAAAGTCCACGATGAGGCATTCCATGGGCTGCCCTTTACCCCGCTTCCGCCCGACGATGCGATAAACGCGCCGCCCGCCGTGTTTGCTCTGCAAGCATCCCTTAACTGACCGAAGGTGCACCACGATGCTGGCTCGCTTTTTTGTGTTTCGCCCGGTTTTCGCCGTCGTCATCGCCATCTGTATTATGGCGGCCGGCGCCCTTGCCCTGCTGACCCTGCCGGTTGAACAGTATCCGGATATCGCCCCGCCCGGCGTCAACGTCACGGCAAACTACCCCGGCGCCTCGGCTGAAACCGTGGAAGACAGCGTGACGCAGGTGCTGGAGCAGCAGATTAAAGGCATCGACGGCCTGCTTTATTTTTCCTCCAGCAGCAGTTCAGCGGGCCAGGCGCGCATTAGCCTCAGTTTTGATCAGCGCATTAACCCTGACATGGCGCAGGTACAGGTGCAAAACGCCGTCAATCAGGCTATCACGCGCTTACCGCAGGAGGTGCAGCAGCAAGGGATCGCGGTGACCAAATCACAGGGAGACAGCCTGATGGTGGTGGCCCTGTATGACCAAAGCCGGTCGTTAACCAGCCTCGATATTAGCGACTTTCTCGTCAGTTCCCTGCAGGAGCCGCTGAGCCGGGTTGAAGGCGTCGGAGAAACCACCGTTTTCGGCGCCCAGTATGCAATGCGCATCTGGCTCAATCCGCTGCAGCTGACCAGCTACGGTCTGATGCCCTCCGACGTGCAGGCCGCCATCGAGGCGCAGAATTCGCAGGTCACCAGCGGTGAAATCGGTTCGCTGCCCACGCTGGAGGGGCAGTATCTGAACGCAACGGTCACCACCCAGTCCCGCCTTGAGCGTCCGGAACAGTTCGAAAATATTATCCTGCGTACCCACAGCGACGGCTCGGTGGTCTATCTGCGCGATGTCGCCCGGGTGGAGATCGGCGCGGAAAACTATCAAAACCAAACCACGCTCAACGGTTTCCCCTCCGCCGGGATCTCAATTCAGCTGGCCTCGGGGGCTAACGCGCTGGCGACGGCGGAGAAGATCCGGGCGGAGGTCGAACGCCTGACGCCGCGCTTTCCGCAAGGCGTTGTCGCCGCTTACCCGCGCGACAGCACGCCGTTCGTGACGGTCTCTATTGAAAGCGTGGTGCGTACGCTGATTGAGGCGATTCTTTTTGTGGTGGCCGTCATGTACCTCTTCCTTCAAAGCTGGCGGGCTACGCTGATCCCGACGCTCACGGTGCCGGTGGTTCTGCTCGGCACCTTCGGCATCCTCAGCCTGCTGGGCTATAGCATTAATACCCTCACCCTGTTTGCGATGGTTCTGGCAATCGGTTTACTGGTTGATGACGCCATCGTGGTGGTGGAGAACGTTGAACGCCTGATGGCGGAGGAGGATCTTACCCCGCCTGAAGCCACCCTGCGCTCGATGAATGAGATCACCGGCGCGCTGATTGGCATCGCGCTGGTTCTCTCTGCGGTATTTATCCCGATGGCGTTTTTCGGCGGCTCGGTGGGGATTATCTACCGCCAGTTCAGCGTCACCATCGTCTCGGCAATGGCGCTCTCTGCGCTGGTGGCGTTAACCCTGACGCCGACGCTGTGCGCCCATCTGCTTAAACCCGGGCACCTTAAAAAAGGGCGATTCTTCACCTGTTTCAACCGCGGCGTCGCCGCCAGCCAGAACCGTTACCTCGACATACTCCGGCGGATAATCGTTCGCCCGCTCCGCTTTGTGCTGCTGGCCCTGACGCTGACGCTTTTGATGCTCTGGCAGTATCAGAAGCTGGCCAGCGGCTTTCTGCCCGAAGAGGATCAGGGCGCGGTGATGGTTCAGTTTACGCTCCCATCCGGTTCGCCGATGGCGATGACCGAGGCGGTCGGCGCGGACATTACCCGCTATTTCATGGCCGAGGAGGAAGATAACCTCAACGTCATCTTTATGGTCACCGGCAGAAACAACGCCGGCAGCGGGCAGAACGTCGGGATGGCCTTCGCCGAACTAAAGCACTGGGACGCGCGTCCCGGGGAACAGAACAGCGCGCAGGCGATTATCGCGCGGGCGAACCGGTACTTTTTAAAAAACGCCCGGCTGGCCACCATCAGCGTCATGTCGCCGCCTACCGTACGCGGACTCGGGCAGTCGAGCGGCTTTGAACTCTGGCTGCAGGACAGCGCGGAAAACGGCCGCCAGGCGCTCATCGAGGCGCAAACCACCCTCCTCACTGCCGCCAGGCAAACGCCGACGCTGGACGCCGTGCGAATTAATAGTCTGGAGGAGAAAGCGCAGCTGCAGGTGGATATCGACAGACAAAAAGCCCAGGCCCAGGGGCTGGATCAGGCCGCCATCAATAGCACCCTTTCTGCGGCCTGGGGCGGCGTGTACATCAACGATTTTATCGACCGCGGGCGCGTTAAGCGCGTGTATATGCAGGGGGATGCGGCCTGGCGTTCGACGCCGGATAATTTATCCGCCTGGTTTGTCCGCGGCGACAGCAACAACATGGCCTCCTTCGACAGCTTCTCATCATTCCGCTGGACCACCGGGCCGCAAATGCTCCAGCGGTTTAACGGACTGTCGGCCGTGCAGTTTCAGGGAAACGCGGCGCCGGGCGTCAGTTCCGGTGCGGCGATGGCGACGATGTCCGAACTGGTGGGCGAGTTGAGCGGGTTTGAAAGGCAATGGAGCGGTTTATCCTGGCAGGAGCAGACCTCCTCAGTGCAGACGTTATGGGTATACCTGGCGTCGCTGGCCTTTATGTTTTTGTGTCTCGCCGCCTTATATGAAAGCTGGTCGATTCCTGTCGCCGTACTGCTGATCGTCCCGTTAGGCATTCTGGGGGCCGTGAGCGCTTCGTTGCTCGCCGGATACGAAAACGATATCTACTTTCAGGTCGGTATGCTGACGACCATGGGGCTTTCCGCCAAAAACGCGATTCTGATCGTTGAGTTCGCCCTGGCGCGGTTTCAGCAAGGTAAAACGCTGGCCGACGCGGCGCTGGAGGGCGCTCGCCTGCGCTTGCGCCCCATCGTGATGACCTCACTTGCATTTGTTGTCGGCGTTATCCCTCTGGTACTCTCTACCGGCGCCGGCGCTTCCAGCCAGCGTGAGATTGGCGCCGCGGTGATCGGCGGTATGCTCACCGGGACGCTGCTGACCTTGCTCTTCGTTCCACTCTTTTTCCTGCTGGTACAGCAAGGAATGATGCGCCTTAAAGGGCGCAAACGGTAAGGACTCAATTGATGGGAAATCAACGCGGGCGGCCAATGAAAGCCCGCCCACGCATTTTACAAACCGCCCGTGAGCTGTTTCTCAGCCACGGGCTTGATGTGTCGCTGGATACCATTGCCGCCGAAGCGGGTACCACGCGCCCGACGCTGTACAGCCATTTTCCCGGCGGTAAAGACGCGCTGCTGCTGGAGACGTTCGCGTTTCTCAATGACACCATGCAGCCGCCCCTGCGCCAGCTTTTGCAGGATCGTCAGCAGGATCTTCCCGCGCTGCTGCGCGGGTTTGCGAAAGTGGTGCAACAACACTTTTATGCGCCGGAGAATATTCACTTTCAGCGCCTGCTGATCCAGGTGCTGGTGCAAAAGCCCGAGCTTTACGTCACGCTCGAACAGCGCCCCTCAGGCCGCGTACTGCAGGCGCTGAGCGATATCCTGGCGCAGAAACAAGACGAAGGTCTGCTGACCCTCAGCGACCCGGAGCTAGAGGCGACGGCGTTTCTCGGCGCGATTATGGGCTATCCGCTGCCGGGGGCCTTAATTGCGCAAAAAGCGGTGGCGTCAGAGAGGCTGGAGCAGCTCGCCGAATGCGCGATTAGCGCCTTCCTCACGGCCTGGGGCTACAGGCAATAATTCAATCAGCGGCTTAAACGCACCTCTCCGGCCCCTGCAGCAGGAGCCGGAGAACGCCTAACTGGCCAGCAGTTCATCGTACAGCGCGCGCAGGCGGGTACGAAGGTAGAGTACCGCTTTATGCTTACGTGAGAGCAGCGCCTGTTCGCTGACGCCGGACTCCTCTGCCAGCTCCCGGTAGCTGTAGCCATGCAGTTCGGTTTTCTCAAAGGCTTCACGCTGGGCGGGCGGCAGCTCCGAGAGCGCCTGACTTAATTCCTCCCAGAGCAGCGCTTTCAGATACTCATCCTCCGGCGTTTGCGCAACGCCAAACAGCGTTTCGGCCAGCTCATCCTCGGGAAAATCGCCCTCCTCCTCGTCGCTGAAACCGCCCGCCAGCGGCAGCTCGCGCTTTTTTCTCGCCCTGTCGGTCATCTCGTTACGCGCCGCCCGGAACAACCAGGCGGCGATATTCTCCACCGGCTGCTCGACGCGAATGAGCTGATACGTCACTTCCTGCAGGATATCGTCCGCCTCATCGCGCAGCGGGGTCCGTCCGCGAATAAAAGCCTTCAGCCGCGACCGGCAGGCATCGAGGGCGGAAACAAGCCGTGATGGCGCCACGATCCTGTTTTTCATTGTGCTCACTCGGGATCCGCGCTTTTAGGCGAACTCTCCTGCTGCGGAGCATGCTCGCTGCGGCGGTCGCGCCAGCCGCAGTGGCCGCGATGCCCGCGGTGGCCAAAGCGCTGCACAAACTCATCGCGCTGCTCCGGGCTCATGTTCATCCAGCGTTCATGCATCCGACGCCGCGCGTTACCGATGCCGAACATTCCCGGGCGAAAGCCGAGGCCGCCGAACAGGATCCGCGACAGCGCCAGCACACCTAACGCCTGCCAGAAGCCAATGCTCTTCACCCCAAGGATGGCCGGCAGCAGCGCATTCCACAGCGACATCACCAGCAGCCCAAGAATGGCGATTAGCGCCACGCCGATAAGAAGCGGCTTCGCCATTCTGTGGCGGCCAAAGCGGTGATGGTGGTGCTGACCGTGCTTATCGATATCTCTCATCGTCTGTTTACCTCATTACGCTATTGAATAATTACCCTGTGCGGAGGTAGACGAATGAGCGGGCAAAATATTGCTGAGAATAGTAAAAAAATTGACACGCTTTATTTGTATGACAAATATTTTTTATGTGATCTCCATCACCTACATGCAGGCGCGACGGCGGTAACGTTACCCGGTGATTCATTGAAAAAAGAGGAACTTATGAACGCGGTAAAATCACTAAAAGCCGACTGGGCGATTATTACGCTGATGATTGTTGTCGCCGTCGTTATGTATGGCTATCTGATCCCCAAATACTGGTAATCGACGCCATACCTGTACTGAACCGCCCCTTGCTCAGGGCGGCTCATCATCCCTTCGCCGCTACCGCTTATCGTTGAGCGTCTTAATCAAAAACGGCACCGAGTCGCGTAAAGACGGGTTAACCGTACCGCTATGATCCAGCCCCTCATAAATATGCACGTCCGCACGGGTTCCCGCGCTTTTCACCGCGTCCGCAAAGCGTTTTTGCATTGCCGTCGGCACGTTAATATCCGCGCTACCAATACCGATAAACACCGGGTGATCGATTTTCAGCGTCGGGTAGAGCATGGCGCCCACGCTGGCGTTTAACAGCGAATCCACCCCCGGCTTCAGGGCATTAGCCGCATTCAGACCGGCGTTCATCACTTCATCGTTGAGCGGCGTAATGCATAAATTGCTCGCCTCTTTCAGCAGCGGCAACGCTTTATCCTGGAAATAATCAGCCGGATTGAGCTGCGGGTTGCTATCGGCAGCCGAGAGGTAAATATAGAAAATATAGGGTATTTTCGGGTCGCCGCCGCTCGGCGCTTTGCCGCCTGCCGGCGGAAGAATGTCGGCTGCGGTGGTCCCCTTCTCAAAATACGGCGTTCCGGTCAGCACCGTTGCGCGAACATTCAGCTCCGGCGCGTAGTGGGGTTGATATCCGGCGCTGGCGAACGCGGCGTGCGCGCCCTGCGACTGTCCGACCAGAATGAGTTCATTTTTCAGCGGGAACTGTTTCAGGGCGGCGCGAACGCTATCAAGCACGCTCCACGCTTCGCCGCGGGCATTAAGATAGTGGTGCAGGCCAGACGAACCCAGACCGGCATAATCCGGCGCGACCACCGCGTAGCCCAGCGACAGCCAGGTGTTCAGGTACTGCTTATCGCGATCGCTGCGCGGGTTTAACGACGGCGCGCAGTGATTAGCCACGCCCACGGTACCATGGGCCCAGACCACGACCGGCCATCCCCCTGCCGGGGTGGCGCCAAACGGAATAAAGACCGCGGCGGTATCTTCGCGGGCGGTTTTGCCGTCCACGCCGCTGCGGGAGGGATAGCGCAGGAGATACTGCTTTGCCGCTTCGCTTAAGCCATTTCCGGCGCTGAGCGGAGAGACCGCGTCGCTATTATCGGCGGCGGCGCTGGCCGGGATCGCGCTCATGGAGAGCAGTAGCAGCGCAGAGGTGGCGGCGAGGAATTTTTTTGAGAGGGAATACGTCATAACATCCTGTTCCTGAGTGGGGATGCACTTAGTGTAGACCCTGGCGGTTGAATATCAGGTCAATGAAGCCAGCGCGGCGAAATGATTTTCCTGAAGTCTGACCCGCCTCGCTGTTTGCCTGTCACAATAATGATAGCTTTTTATCATTACCCTCAAAGGAAGAGAATCATGTCAGCAAAAAAAGTCACCATGGCGGATATCGCCAAAGAGGCCAGAGTCGGTATCGCGACGGTGGACAGGGTGCTCAATAAACGCACGCCCGTGAAAGAGAGCACCGAACGTAAAGTGCTGGAATCCGCGCGGCGCTTAGGCTTCGCGCTGGAGCAATCCCGCTATCGGCTGGCGGCGGATCGGCCGGCGGTAGCCCTCAGAATGGGCTTCATTCTGCTACAGCAGTCACACTCGTTTTACCATCAGCTGGCGCAGGCGCTGGAGCAGGCGGCGTTACCGTGGCATAGCCCGGCGCAGGCCCCCGCTTTTCTGCATTACGATATTAACGCCATCGACGATATGGCCGCCGCGATCGCCCGTCTGAGCGATACGGTCGACGTTATCGGTATTGTCGCGCTGGATAATCCGCTTATCCGCCATGCGGTCGTGCAGGCCATCGAGAAAGGCGTCCGCGTCTTCACCCTGCTCTCCGATATGAGTATCCCGCAGCGTACCGGCTATATCGGGCTGGATAACCAGAAAGCGGGCCGCACCGCCGGTTGGGCGGTGGACAGGCTGTGCCACGACGACGGCGAAATTGGCATTATCGTCGGCGATAACCGGTTTATTTGTCAGGAAAGCTGCGAGATAAGTTTCCGCTCCTACCTGCGTGAACAGGGCAAAGGCGATCGGGTGCTTGAACCGGTGCGCAGCCACGAACGCGCCGATGTCGCGCGCCAGGTCACGGAAGAGATGCTGCAACAGTACCCCGATCTGAAGGCCATTTACGCGCCCTGCGGCGGCGTGGAAGGGATTGTCGCCGCCCTGCGCGCGCGCCAGCGCCAGCATCAGGTCACCCTGATTTGTCATGGCCCGGTGGATAGCGGCGAGCTGGCGCTAATTGACGGCACTATCGATCTCATGCTTACCCATCGGCTTGATGAATTTGCCGCCGCCACCATCAACGCGTTTGTCCACGCCGCCAGCCAGCCGCAGGCGGCGTTTATCAACGCTCTGCAGCCGTTTGACCTCCTCACTAAAGAAAACCTCTGATTGCCGCAGGCGCGGGTAAAGTCGCCGCGCCCCGCTTCAGTGCTGCATTTGATAAAAAACTATCATTTACGCTATCAAAATAAACCTTGAATCCCATCAAAGAATTTAAATTTCATCATTGTTGGATATGAAATTTTCATTCAATACTGGTCATGTTTTCTCCTCATCTGAAAAGGAAGCCATCATGACCATACATATTGCCAACGCGCCGTGCAGCTGGGGCGTCGATGATCCCAAAAATCCTTATCTGCCGCCGTGGTCCAAGGTACTGGAAGAAGCGGCGACCGCCGGTTATAAAAGCATTGAACTGGGCCCGTGGAGCTATCTGCCGACCCGGGCCGATGAACTCAGCGCAGCGCTGAATAAACAGGGGCTGTCGCTGGTTGCCGGAACGATCTTCGACGATCTGGTCAGCGAAGAGAATTTCGCAAATATTGTCGAACTGACGCATAACCTCTGCCGCAACCTGTCGCAGGTGCCGTCGGCGGAAAAGACGCCGGGCAACCCCTTCCAGCCGCCTTATCTGGTCATTATTGATTTCGGCAATCCGCAGCGGGCGAAATATGCCGGGCGCGGCGAGCTGGCTCCCCGCCTGTCACCCGCCGACTGGCAGCGGATGGTCGACCACATTGTGACCATCAGCCGACTGGCGTGGCAGGAGTACGGCGTTCGCCCGGTTATCCATCCTCACGCCGGCGGCTGCATTGAGTTTGCCGATGAAATCGATCTGCTGGCGGCGCAAATCCCCCATGACGTAGCCGGTTTATGTCTCGACACTGGCCATCTCTTCTATTCGGGCATGGACCCCATCAGCTGGCTGGATCGCCATTTTGACCGCCTTGACTACCTGCACTTTAAAGATGTCGACCCGCAGGTATTCAGGAGCGTGATTTCCCGCGGCATCGACTTCTTCTCCGCCTGCGCGGAGGGGGTGATGTGCCCGCTCGGCAGCGGCGCCATTGATTATCCGGCGGTGCGCGCCTTTCTCGATAAGCGGGGCTATCAGGGCTGGATCACCATTGAGCAAGAGCGCGATCCGCGCAACGTCGAGGGCAGCCTGCAGGCGGTCACGGAAAGCCTGCGCTACCTGCGCTCGGTTGGTTTTTAATCGGGAGAAAACACATGATTAACGGTATTAAACCTGTTGGCCGCTCCTTGCGCTGGGGCATGGTGGGCGGCGGCGGAAGCAGCCAGATTGGCTATATTCACCGCTCTGCGGCGCTGCGTGACGGATCGTTTACCCTGCTAGCCGGAGCCTTTGATATTGACCCCCAGCGCGGGCGCGAGTTTGGCCAGCAGCTGGGCGTGGAGGCCGGACGCTGTTACCCCGACTACCAAACGTTGTTTCGCGAAGAGGCGGCGCGGGAAGACGGCATTGAAGCGGTCTCCATCGCCACGCCAAACAACACCCACTACGCTATTTGCCGCGCGGCGCTGGAGGCCGGACTGCATGTGGTCTGCGAAAAACCGCTCTGTTTTACCGGCGAAGAGGCCGATGCGCTGGTGGCCCTGAGCGAAAAACAGCGCAAAATCATCGGTGTCACCTACGGCTATGCCGGGCATCAGCTGATTCTGCAGGCGCGGCAGATGATTGAACAGGGGCTGCTGGGCGAGATCCGCATCATCAATATGCAGTTCGCCCACGGTTTCCATAACCAGCCGGTAGAGCAGGATAACCCCAGCACCCGCTGGCGGGTGGACCCGAAATTTGTCGGTCCCAGCTACGTGCTGGGCGATCTGGCCACCCACCCGCTGTTCCTGGCGGAGACCATGGCGCCGAAGCTCAATATCACTCGCCTGATGTGCTCCCGCCAGAGCTTTGTCAAAAGCCGCGCGCCGCTGGAGGATAACGCGCATGTGCTGATGGAGTACGACAACGGCGCCGTAGGGTCGATGTGGTGCTCGGCGGTCAACAGCGGCTCAATGCACGGACAGAAAGTCCGCATCGTCGGGGAGAAAGCCAGCCTGGAGTGGTGGGATGAACAGCCGAACCAGCTGCGCTACGAAATTCAGGGCGAGCCGGTGCGCATCCTCGAACGCGGAATGTCCTATCTCGATCCGCTGGCCCTGCAGGACGACCGGATCGGCGGCGGCCATCCCGAAGGGCTGTTTGAGGCCTGGTCGAATCTGTATCGCCGCTTTGCCATCGCCATGGATGCAACCGACCGTCGCGACGCGGCTTTGCTGGAAAACTTCTGGTATCCGGATGCCAAAGCCGGGGCGCTCGGCGTGCACTGGGTCGAGAAGTGCGTACGTTCAGCAGACAGCGGCGCCAGCTGGGTAGAATTTCACTGATCCTTTGATAATACGCGCCCGGCAAGGCATCAGCCGCCGCCGGGCTGCCACGATGCAAAAAGCCCTTACTCGCGACTCTCACACGTGACAACGTCACCTTTCCTCATAAAATTCACAGCATTGTAATCAAAAAGGGAATGTCGTATAACAGGGGCCAAACCGAGGGGTGTCCCGTGAGGGCTGAGATGGCGTAAGCCGAACCCTTTGAACCTGATCTGGGTCATGCCAGCGAAGGGACGGGTCGGCATTTCCGCCAGTTTTGCGCCATTGCCTGTTCACACTTCTTTTAGCACGCCCGGATCTCCCTTTTTTCAGGAGGTCCTGTGATTCTTCCCGCGTTTACCCAGGGTATTTATGGTCGTCTGCGTCAGCAGGCCGGCGCCGACTGGCAGCACTACGTCGCCCACCCCTTCCTGCGCCAGCTCGCCGACGGTACCCTCCCCGAGCCCGCTTTTCGCCGCTATCTGACGCAGGACTATCTGTTTCTGATCCACTTCGCCCGCAGCTACGCCCTGCTGGTCAGCAAGCTGCGCACCCTGGCGGAAATGCGCGCTGCCGCCGCGTCGATGAACGCCATTCTCGACGAACTGCCTCTGCACGTTGGCTACTGCCGGGAATGGGGGCTGGATGAAGCGACGATGGCCGCCGAAGCGGAAGCCGCGGAAACCGTCAACTACACCCGCTACGTACTGGACATCGGCCACTCCGGCGACGCCCTGGATCTGCTGGCGGCGCTGATGCCCTGCGTTGCCGGCTACGCGGAAATCGGCCTCGGCCTGCTGCACGATCCGGCGACCCGGCTGACCGCCAATCCTTATGCCTCGTGGATCCGCAACTACGGCGATGAGGGTTACCTGAACGGCGTCAATAACGCCATCGGCCTGCTGGAAACCCTCTGGCGGCAGCGCGGCGGCGAGGCGCGTTTCGCTGAACTCAGCGCTATTTTCACCACCGCCACGCGTCTGGAGGCTAACTTCTGGCAGATGGGCCTTAACGCCGTCGCGGAGCGCCCGGCGTGACGGCTCCCGGAATTGAGGTGCGCGGCCTGGGCCTGCGCTTTGGCTCGCGGCAGATCTTCGATAATCTGACGTTCACTATCCCCGGCGGCCAGTGGGTATCGCTGCTGGGGGCCAGCGGCGCCGGAAAGACCAGCCTGCTGCGTATTATCGCCGGGCTGGCAAAAGCCACCGCCGGTGAGGTTCGCGCCAGCGACGGGCAGGCAATAGACAAGCGGCTGGCGTGGATGGGGCAAAAAGATCTGCTGTATCCGTGGTTAAGCGTGCGCGACAACGTCTCGCTTGGCGCGCGTCTGCGCGGGGAGCGCGTGGACCATCGGCGGGTTGCCGCGCTGTTACAGCAGGTTGGCCTTGAACACTGCGCCGACGACCGCCCGGCCGCCCTCTCAGGCGGCATGCGCCAGCGTGCGGCGCTGGCGCGTACGCTCTACGAAGACCGGCCCATCGTGCTGATGGACGAGCCCTTTTCCGCGCTCGACACGATTACCCGCACGCGCATTCAGACCCTGGCCGCCGGGCTGCTGGTAAACCGCACCGTCGTGCTGATCACCCACGACCCGATGGAAGCCTGCCGCCTGAGCCACCGTCTGCTGGTCCTTTCCCCCGCTCCCGGCGGGATTGACGACGGGCATCACCTCTCCGGCATGCCGCCGCGCGCGCCGGACGACCCGGCGCTGTTGGCCAGCCAGGCGGAGCTGCTGCAACAGCTCATAAGGGCTAACGGATGAGCGCAAAACTGTTTCGCGCCGCCGTGGTGTTCTGCGGCCTGCTGCTGCTCTGGTGGCTGGCGACCCGCAGCGGCATTCCCGCTTTCCTGCTGCCTCCCCCCTCGGCGGTGGCAAGCGCTCTGTGGGTCAACCGCGCGTACCTCGGCGAACACACGCTGATCACATTAAGCGAGATCCTCAGCGGCCTCGCGCTCGGCGTTCTGCTCGGCGTGATCCTGGCGCTGTGCATGATTGTCTCGCCTCGCCTTCAGCGCTGGCTGATGCCGCTGGTGCTGACCAGTCAGGCGATCCCGGTTTTCGCCCTTGCCCCGCTGCTGGTGCTGTGGTTCGGTTTCGGCATGAGCGCCAAGGTCATGATGGCGGTGCTGGTGATTTTCTTTCCCGTCACCTCGGCGTTTTTTGACGGTCTGCGCCGGGTTAACCACGACTATCTCGATCTGGCACGCACGATGGGGGCCTCTTTTGGCGCGCAGCTGCGCCACGTTCGCCTGATGGCTGCCCTTCCGGCCCTCGGTTCCGGCCTGCGGATGGCGGCCGCCGTCGCCCCCATCGGGGCGATCATCGGCGAATGGGTCGGTTCAGCCGAAGGATTGGGCTACGTGATGCTTAACGCCAACGCCCGTCTGCAAACCGATATCTGCTTTGCGGCCCTGTTTATTCTGGTGCTACTGACCGTCCTGCTCTGGCTGGCGGTGGATGCTTTCTTACACCGGCTGATTAACTGGACGCCGGAATAACGCTCTTAAATAAAAGGACTAACCATGCGTAAACGTGTTTATGCCGGTATGACGATTGCCGCGCTGTTCAGCGGTCAGGCGCTGGCCAACGAGAAACTCACCCTGGTGCTGGACTGGTATATCAATCCCGACCACGCGCCGATCCTGGTGGCCGAACAGATTGGCGCCTTTAAAGACGCGGGGCTGGACGTCAACATTGTGCCGCCGTCCGACCCGGCGCTGCCGCCGCGGCTGGTCGCCGCCCGCCAGGCGGACCTGGCGATTACCTACCAGCCGCAGGTGCATTTTTTTGCTGATGAAGGGCTGCCGCTGGTCCGCGTCGGCACGCTGATTAATTCGCCGCTGAATACGGTGATCGCGCTGGATAAAAGCATAAAATCTCCCGCCGATCTGCAGGGCAAAAAAGTAGGATATTCGGTGAGCGGCATCGAACAGGCGACGCTGGCCACCATGGCGCAGCATGCGAAAATCGATCCCAAAAGCATCAAGCTCATCAATGTTAACTTCCAGCTGACCAGCGCCCTGCTGGCCGGACAGGTCGACGCGGTCATTGGCGGCTATCGTAATATCGAAGCGCTGGAGCTGAAGCTGCAGGGGAAAGATCCGCAGGTGATGAACGTTGAGGATTACGGCGTACCGGCCTACGACGAGCTGGTGATTGTCGCCAACCGGGATGAAGTCCACGCGGCGAAAATCAGGGCCTTCCTCAAGGCGCTGCAAAAAGGCGTCGCTTACCTGCGCGCTCACCCGCAGGAGACCTGGCAGGCGTTTGCCGCCGCGCATCCCGAGCTCAACACCGAACTGAACAAGCAGGCATGGCTGAAAACCCTTCCTCTGTTTGCCAGCGATCCGGCGGCGCTGGATAAACCACGGTATGAAGCTTATGAACAGTTTTTATATAACAATAAGTTGGTGAAAAAAGTTACACCTTTAACGAATTATGCGGTTGAGCTGCATTGAGTCATGCCATTGCTGGCGGAAACTTTTCGCCAGCAATGCCCGCGCGGCAGTATTAAAAAACGAGAAACTTCCTCACTAATAATTACAATTTTAAAGGTCTTTTATCCTTTAAAACACCTGATTTAAATCAAATGGTTACGTTGGTTTTTGCCTGTGTAAAAATAACGTAAATATACCTTAATCAATAAAACGTTGAATGCGTATCTAAAAAGCCATATATTGTGCCCGCTTTAATGCATGGCGATTCAATTTCTTACACCAATTTATTCAACCAGCGCTCAACCGTAACGCTGGTTGTGGGAGTGATATGATGACGGATAAAGTCCGTATTGATACTTTAGGCGCAGATTTATTAGATGCAAACAACGATACCTTTTTGGCCCGTCAGGCTGAATTCGAATCGAATGTCAGGAGCTACCCGCGCAAGCTGCCCCTTGCGATTACCAAAGCGGAAGGCGTCTGGCTGACCGATGCGGATAATAAACAGTATCTGGACTGCCTTGCCGGCGCAGGTACTCTGGCACTCGGCCACAACCACCCTGATGTGCTGCAGAGCATCCAAAGTGTCATTACCAGCGGCTTGCCGTTACATACTCTCGATCTGACCACTCCGTTAAAAGATCGCTTCTCTGAATACCTGCTTTCCCTGCTGCCGGGCGAAGGCAAAGAATACTGCCTGCAGTTCACCGGTCCGTCCGGCGCTGACGCCGTGGAAGCGGCGCTGAAGCTGGCGAAAAAATACACCGGCCGTTCTTCCGTGATCAGCTTCTCCGGCGGCTACCATGGAATGACCCACGGCGCGCTGTCCGTCACCGGCAACCTGTCGCCAAAAGCGGCGGTTAACGGCATGATGCCGGAAGTGCAGTTTATGCCTTACCCGCACCAGTACCGCTGCCCGCTGGGTATCGGCGGTGAAGCCGGCGTGAAAGCGCTGACTTACTACTTCGAAAACCTGATCAATGACGTCGAAAGCGGCGTGCGTAAACCGGCGGCGGTGATCCTGGAAGCCGTTCAGGGTGAAGGCGGCGTGAACCCGGCTCCGGTCGAGTGGCTGCAGCGCATCCGTAAAGTGACTCAGGAACACGGCATTCTGCTGATCATCGATGAAGTTCAGGCTGGCTTTGCGCGTACCGGTAAATTCTTCGCCTTCGAACACGCGGGCATCGAGCCGGACATTATCGTGATGTCGAAAGCCGTTGGCGGCGGTCTGCCGCTGGCCGTTCTCGGTATCAAAAAGCAGTTCGACGCCTGGGAACCGGGTCACCATACCGGCACCTTCCGCGGCAACCAGCTGGCGATGGCCACCGGCCTGACCACCCTGCGCCACCTGAAAGACAATAACATTGCGGATAAAACCGCCGCTCAGGGCGAATGGCTGAAAGGCAAGCTGGCCGAGATGCAGAAACGCTATCCGGTTATCGGCCACGTTCGCGGTCTGGGCCTGATGATCGGCATCGAGATCGTTAAACCGAACGAAGCGCCGGACCACATGGGCTGCTACCCGGCGGATGGCGAACTCTCCGCGCTGCTGCAGAAGAAATGCTTCGAAGCGGGTCTGATCCTCGAGCGCGGCGGCCGCCACGGCTGCGTGCTGCGTCTGCTGCCGTCCCTGCTGATCAGCAACGCTGAGCTGGAAATTTTCTTCGACAAATTTGAACAGGCCCTGCTGGCCGCCGGCGTAAAACCGGTCTGAGTGGAGTAAGTGACCGCAATGTCCAAGTTGAATCCGATTCTTGCTGGTTCCGCGCAAAGTATTGATGCCTACCAGCAAGCGATCGCCCAGACCAGCCAGGCGGTAGCGCAGTGGCTGCAGCAGCCTGAAATGTATCAGGGGAAAAGCGTTGACGAACTGCGTGAGCGCATCACCCTTGATTTCAACGAACAGGGTCTGGGCAACCAGGCGGCGATTGAACGTGCGATCGAGTACTTCCTTAAAGACAGCCTGTCGGTACATCACCCGCAGTGCGTGGCGCATCTGCACTGCCCGAGCCTGGTGATTAGCCAGGCGGCGGAAGTGCTGATTAACGCCACCAACCAGAGCATGGACTCCTGGGACCAAAGCCCGTCAGCCACCATCATCGAGATCAAGCTGATTGAATGGCTGCGCGCTCAGGTCGGCTACGGCGCCGGCGATGCGGGCGTTTTCACCAGCGGCGGCACCCAGAGCAACATGATGGGCCTGATGCTGGCGCGCGATGCCTTCTTTGCCCGCCGGGGTCATTCCATCCAGCAGGATGGTTTGCCGGGCGATATTCGTCAGTACAAAGTGCTGTGTTCAGAAAACGCCCACTTCTCGGTGCAGAAGAACATGGCGCTGATGGGCCTCGGCTACCGTTCCGTGACGCTGGTGAAAACCGACGAATTCGCGCGGATGGACGTGGCGGATCTGAAAGCGAAAATCGCCGAGGCGCAGGCTAACGGCGAACAGATTATGGCCATCGTTGCCACCGCCGGCACCACCGACGCGGGGGCAATCGACCCGCTGCGCGAGATTGCGGCCGTCGCGGCTGAGCACCAGATCTGGCTGCACGTTGACGCGGCCTGGGGCGGCGCCCTGCTGATGTCCGACAAGTATCGCGATCGTCTGGACGGCATTGACTTAGTGGACTCCATCACCCTGGATTTCCACAAGCAGTTCTTCCAGACCATCAGCTGCGGCGCGTTTCTGTTAAAAGAAGCCCGCCACTATGAGCTGATGCGCTATCAGGCGGCCTATCTGAACTCTGAGTTTGATGAAGAGCACGGCGTACCGAACCTGGTATCCAAATCGCTGCAGACCACCCGCCGCTTCGACGCGCTGAAGCTGTGGATGGGCCTGGAGGCGCTGGGCCAGAAGCAGTACGCGGAAATCATCGATCACGGCGTGACGATGGCGCTGAACGTGGCGGATTACGTCAAAACGCAGCCGACGCTGGAGCTGGTCATGCAGCCGCAGCTGGCGAGCGTGCTGTTCCGTTCCCGTCCGCAGCAGATGGCGGGCAGCGACGATGCCGCGATCGCCCTGCTCAACCAGCGGGTTGGCGATGCGCTGCTGGCTTCCGGTCGCGCTAACGTCGGCGTGACCGAGCACAACGGCGTCACCTGTCTGAAGCTGACGCTGCTGAACCCGATCGTGACGTTAGAGGACGTGAAGGTGCTGCTGAGTCTGGTAGAACGTACCGCCCAGGAGCTGCTGGCGCAGTAAATTTGTTTTCGCATTAACCTTGAAAGCCGATAACTCACCTTATCGGCTTTTTTATTGGTTTTTCGCCCTGAATTTGTGACGTTGTCACGATACTGAGGCTACCGGCCTGAAGATGGCTGTGAACCTGTAGCCCGGACAGGTGCGCAGCACCGCCTCCGGGTATTCTGCCACTCAGCGCTCTTCTCCCAGGGGCGGCGCAAAGCGCCTGCCCGGGCTACCGGCCCGATGATAGCTGTGCGCAGCACTGCCTTCCAGAGGCGTTGTATCCGTGCCGGGCGCGACATGGCGGGATGTTATCGCACCGTGTATCGACTCTCCTTTCCGATACACGGTGCGACAAACTCACGATCGGGCCAGGTAACGGGCCGCGGGTTCAGATTGCGCAAAGCCGGGGAGCATGGCCTGACGCGTCGCGTTCAGCGTCTGCCACTGCGTTTCATCATGCAGCGGCGGTATGGTCACCGATTCGCGGCGGTCGAACCCCACCAGGGCGGCATCCACCAGTTTATCCACCTCCATGACGCCGGGAATGGTATCCACGTCTTTGCCGCTGTGCTGCCAAATCTCGGTGCGCGTTGCCGCCGGCAGTACCGCCTGAACGTATACGCCTTTCGCGCTCAGCTCAACGTCGAGTCCCTGCGAGAGAAACAGCACAAAGGCTTTCGTGGCGCCGTAGACGGTCAACCCCATTTCCGGACCCAGCCCAACGACCGACGCAATGTTGACAATCGCCCCCTCTCCGGCCTCTGCCAGACGCGGCGCGATCGCGTTCGCCAGGCGAGCCACAGAGGTCACGTTGAGGGTAATCAGGCGAGTGATATCGTCACTGCTCTGGTGGAGGAAATCACCGGGAATCGAGGTGCCGGCATTGTTGACCAGAATCCTGATACGCGCGTCTTCCCGCAGCCGCTGCTCCACGGCGGCGATGTCGCTATCCTGGGTTAAGTCGGCCTGCAGGATGTCGACCTGAACGCCGGTTTCGTCGCGCAGCCGCTCGGCCAGCGCCGTCAGCCGCTCGTGATTACGCGCGACAAGCACCAGGTCATGGCCGCGGCGGGCAAAACGTTCGGCATAGACTGCGCCAATTCCGGTCGATGCGCCGGTTACCAGCACCGCTGATTCACTGCTCATAGGTGTACTCCTCAATTTATACATGATGGTCGTCATGTATAATGGCACGGGCTGGGTATGCTGTAAATAATGTTATATGATGGTCATCATAAATAATTTCGCAGCAGGACGACGCCATGAGAGTGAGCAGAAAACAGGTTGAAGAGAATAAGCAGACAATCCTGACCGCCGCCGGGCGGTTGTTTCGCGAGCGGGGTTTTGACGCGGTCACGGTCACCGATATTATGAAATCAGCCGGTCTGACCCACGGCGGATTCTACGGCTACTTCAAATCGAAGGATGACCTGATCGCCCAAACCCTCGCGGAACTGAAGATAGAGAACGACGCGGCGAAAAACGACGTCGTCGCGCAAATCGAGCGTTATCTTTCCCCCGAACATCGGGATAATTTTGCCAGCGGCTGCCCGCTGGCGGCGCTGGCGGCGGAAACCATCCGCCAGTCCGAACCCGCGCGTGACGAAATGAGCGCGCGGCTGCAGCAGCAGATAGCGCAGCTCAGTGAAGCGATGGATGATCGGGATGCTGAAGCCAGCCGCCGCGCGGCGATTGGCAGCTGGTCGGCCATGGTCGGCGCGTTAATTCTGGCGCGGATGACCGCGGATTCAACGTTTTCCGACGAAATCCTCGGTGAAACGGCGGCCTGGCTCGCGGAAAAACAGCGCTGAGGTTAAGCCGGGTTCAGGTCTGGCTGCAGGTAGCCTGCGACAAAGCGGGTCAGAATCGCCGAGGCCACCGGGCTCTCCACAACGTCACGACTCAGCCTGTCCGGGTCAACCCCCTCGTTGCGCAGCGCCGCCTGGCGGAACGCGATAAGCGAGCGGGCAATCGCCGGGGTGATCTCCGGATGAAACTGCGTAGAAACGGCATGCGCGCCGTAGCGTACAATCTGATGAGGATCGTGCTGCGACGAAGCCAGCACCTTCGCCCCTTGCGGTAATCGGGTGACCGTTTGCATATGCGTGAGGTGCGCGCTGAACGGCGCCGGGTGGTCAGCCAGCAGACGATCCGCCAGGCCGTGTGCGGACAGCGAAATGGTTTTACTTCCGGCTTCGCGTCCGGCTGGATGGTAGTCCACCTCACCCCCCAGGGCGTGCGCCATCAGCTGATGCCCGTAGCAGACGCCAAACAGCGGCATCTCTATCGCCATCGCCTCGCGGATCCAGGCCGCGGTCATTTCACTCCACGGCAGGCGTTCGGTCACCATATCCCAGGAGCCGGTAATCACCGCGATGGTCGCGTTATCCGGCGCGGGAAGCGGCTCTCCGGCATAGACGCGCGCCACGCTGATTTTTTTGCGCCACGGCGCCAGTAAATTGCCAAACCAGAGGGGAAGATCGCCGTGGTCGGAGACGATTTCATCCGGCGGAGTCCCGGTTTGTACAAGAAGAAGCGTATTTCGGCTTAACGACATCAGAGCGCCTTTTTTCACAGCAACACAGAACGCTACTATGAGCAAAAGCGCCGGCGGCGGCAAATAACCAATCCGCTAACGCTTATGCTCAGAGTGAATAACGTTTACTGCGCGTCGGCGCTCTCCACCTGCGGCACCGTCGACGTCGCGCCCTGTTCCGCCGGCGCGTTGGCCGGGTCGAAGATATGGTCGAGGATGGCGCGCGCCGTCGGTCCCGCAACCACGCCATCGCCGCCGCCGTTCTCCAGAATCAGCGCCATCGCCACCTTCGGATGCTGATAGGGGGCAAACAGGGTATAGAAGATATGGTCGCGCAGGCGCACCGGGATCATCTTCGCGTTGTAGGTCTGGTTCTCCTTCAGGCTGAAGACCTGGGACGTCCCGGATTTTGCGGCGATCTGGTACGGCGCGGTATGGAACAGCTTATAGCCGGTGCCGTTTGGCAGGTTCGCCATGCCGTACATGCCGTTGCGCACCACGCCCCAGTACGGCGAATGCGGATCGCCAACCTGCGGCAGATCCTGCGGCGGCTGATAGCGCTCGACCTTATTACCCTGCTTCATGGAGTAAAGCAGATGCGGATTTTGCACTTTGCCGTTGTTAATCAGGGTCGTCAGCGCCTTGACCATCTGGATCGGCGTGGCAATCCAGTAGCCCTGACCGATACCGACGGAAATGGTATCCCCCTGATACCACGGTTTTTTATGCACCCGCTGTTTCCACTCCCGGCTCGGCAGCACCCCGGCATACTCTTCGTTAAGATCAATGCCGGTAGACTGACCGTAGCCAAACTTGCTTAGCCACTCGTGAATGCGGTCGATACCCATCTCAAACGCTACCTGATAGAAGAAAGTATCCGCCGATTCTTCTATCGCTTTGGTGACGTTAAGCATGCCGTGGCCGCTCTTCAGCCAGTCGCGGTAGCGGCGCTGGGTCCCCGGCAGCGTCCAGGTCGGCGCGCCGAAGAAGGAGGTGGTTGGCGTGATTACGCCCGCCGACAGCGCCGACAGCGCCATGTAGGGCTTCACCGTCGACGCGGGCGGATAGAGACCCTGGGTGACCCGGTTAATCAGCGGCCGGTCCGGGTTATCGAGCAGCGAACGGTAGGCCTGATAGCCGATGCCCCTGACAAAGGGATTGGGATCGTAGCTGGGGCTCGACACCATGGCCAGCACGCCGCCATCGCGCGGATCGACGGCCACTACCGCCGCGCGCTGCCCCTTCAGCACCGACTCGATATACTGCTGCAGGTGCAGATCCAGCGTCAGGTAGATGTTCTTCCCGGCCACCGGCGGGACCTCTTTTAGCAGACGCACGACCCGCCCGTGGTTATCCACTTCCACTTCCTGATAGCCGGTGGTGCCGTGCAGCGCTTTCTCGTAGTAGCCTTCAATGCCCTGCTTGCCGATATTGTGGTCGGCGGCGTAGTTCTCTTCTTCCCCGGCTTTGGCCAGCTTTTGCAGATCGCTGTCGTTGATCTTCGAGACATAGCCAACCACGTGCGCCAGTTCGGCGCCGTAGGGATAAGCGCGCTGCTGATAGCTCTCCACCGTGACGCCGGGGAAATGAAACTCATTGACCGCAAAACGCGCCACTTCAACATCGCTCAGGTCCGATTTTAACGTCACCTCTTTGTAGCGGCTGTTGTGGTGCATATCGTCGCGGAAGTCGGCGATATCCTGCGGGGTTAAATCAACGATCGGCGTCAGCTGCTGCAGCAGCGCCGTCATATCGGCGATTTTGCTCGGGATCACCTGCAAACGGTAGAGGGTAATATTTTGTACCAGCGGGATGCCGTTGCGGTCGAAAATCAGCCCCCGGCTCGGCGCGATGGGCAGCATTTTAATGTCGTTCTGGTTTGAACGCGTCTGATAAAAGTCGTGCTGATCCACCTGCAGGCGGTAAAGATTAAGGATCAGGATGGCGAAGCAAATCACCACCAGTAGAAACGCAATGACGGCACGGCGGATAAATAGCATCTTTTCCGCTGAATGGTCGCGAATTTCATCTCTCATTAGGGACATTAGCGGTCATTTACCTGGGTTACAAAGTGCCTGAAAAGGGAAAAGCGGGGAAGAATAGCGTTATCGCAGCGGGAGCCCTACCGAAAGGTTGCTAATGATCTGGCAGAAATGTTTCAGCATGTTAGAAATTTAAGGTGACACTGTCACCAATCCCCTCCATCAAAAAGCGATGGAGGGGTTGTAGTTTAGCGTGCCAGCCAGGCGCGCCAGCCGCCGTAGGCGGTAATCTCCGTGGCTTCGCCTAATCCGTTGGCTTCGCAGATAAAGCCCGCTAACCGGCGTCCGTCGGCAAGCTCAACTTTTCCCAGGCCCAGCGGCGCGGGGATGGCCGCCAGCAGCGAACCGACCTCCGCGCTGGGTAGCTCCCACACTTCAACCGCGATCGACGCCCCGCCGCTATCGGCGCGAACCATCGCCGGGCGTTTGCCGTCCGCGAGAGCGTATAAACGATAGTGCGGCGCGCTGCGGGTCGCCTGCAGCAGCCGACCGCCCCGCGCCAGCAGCTGGCCGTTAAGCGGCAGGCCAGAGAGATGAGCGCCGCAAACAACCAGCGCCATTCGGTCATGGCCGGCGACGCGTTCAGGCGGCGGGGTCTCCAGCCGCGCTCCGCCCGCCAGCGGCAGCCGCTCAGCGCGCTGAAACGCATCGGCCAGGCCCAGTAAATACTGGTCGGTAAAGGCCCGGCCAAACAGCGTGACGCCCGAAGGCAATCCGTCCGGCATAAATCCGCATGGCACGCTCACCGCGGCATAGTCCAGCAGGTTCATAAAGTTGGTGTAGTACCCGAGATCGGCGTTACGCGCGATCGGCTCCGCCTCCAGCTCGTCAAGCGTCACCGGGCGCGGATAGGTTGGCGTCAGCACGCAGTCCAGGGTCTCGAGTATCGCGTCGCAACGGGCTTTGTACTGCTGTAGCTGATAGATCGCCGTAAAGGTCGCCGTGGCGTCGGTGCCCGGCGCTTTTGCCAGCACGTCGCGAATAACCGGCAGTACCGCCTCCGGCTGCCGCGCCATCAGCGGGCCGACCACCGCGTAGCGTTCGGCGACCCACGGCCCGTCATACAGCAGCCGGGCTGCCGCCAGAAACGGCGTGAAATCAATCTCAACTGCCACCCCGCCCAGCGCCGTCAGCCGTTGCCGGGCCTGGGAAAACAGGCGTTCGCTTGCGCGGCAGCCGAGGAAATTGAGCTCGCGCGGAACGCCAAAACGAAACCCCGCGGACGGTCTGCCGAACGCCTGACGGCTGTTCCACTGAGGATTACGGCGGCTCCAGGCGTCCTGCGGATCGCACTGTGCGACGAGCGCCAGCAGCTGGCTGACCTCGTCGGCGGTGGGGCTGAAAACGGTCACGCAGTCTAACGTACGACAGGCGGGGACCACCCCTGCGGTGGATATCAGCCCTTTACTGGCCTTCAGACCCACCAGGTTATTCAGCCCTGCCGGGACGCGGCCGCTACCGGCGGTATCCGTGCCCAACGAGAAGCTGGCAACGCCCAGCGCCACCGCCAGCGCGGAACCGGCGCTGGAACCGCCGGAGGGATACTCCGCATGATAGCTATTGCGGCAGCGACCGTACGGCGATCGGGTACCGTTCAGACCGGTAGCGAACTGATCGAGATTGGTTTTACCGACCGGCACGGCGCCCAGCGCAATCAGCTGAGCGACAATCGTCGCGCTCTGCTCCGCCCGATACGCAAACGCCGGACAGGCCGCGGTGGTGACAATCTCCGCCAGATCGATATTGTCTTTGATGGCGAACGGCACGCCGTACAGCGGCAGCGCGGCCGGCGAGAGGTCATCCAGCGCCGCCAGAAACGGCTCCTGCTCCTCTTCGCTCAGAATATGGATAAACAACCGGAACTCGGGGTTAAGCGCCTGCGCCCGCTGGCGGATGTCCGCCAGCACGCTGCGCGGTGTGGTTTTACCGGTGCGGTAACGCTCCGCCAGGGTTGCCAGGCGTAAATCAAACGTCTGCTGCATCATGCCTTCTCCTCAATAATCACCGCCACCCGCTGCCCGGCGCGTACCGCGCTGCCCGGCTGCACGTGAACCTGTTGAATAACACCATCGCAGGGGGCCAGCAGCGGGATCTCCATCTTCATCGACTCCAGCACGACCAGCACATCCCCCGCGCGGACCCGGCTGCCTGCCGCCGTTTGTACTTGCCACAGGTTTCCGGAAATCGGGCTTTCCACCCCCTGTTCGCCCTGCCGCAGCGGCGCGTCTCCGCCCTCATCCACGGCGCTCTCCTGGCTGTCAAAATGGGCCTGCCCGCTGGCTATCCAGCGATCGCGTTCGGCGTTAAACGCCTGCTGCTGATGCTCGCGAAACGCGCCGATGCTGTGCGCTTCACGGCGGAGAAACTGCTGGTATTCCGCCAGCCGCAGCGTGCTGTGCTCAATGCGCAGCGGGTAGCGTCCGAGCGGGAAATCGCGGCGAATCTGCAGCAGCTCTTCGGCCGAAACCGGATAGAAACGCAGTTGGTCGAAGAAACGCAGCAGCCAGGGTTTGCCGGCAAAATCCGCTACTTCGCGATAGCGATTCCACATCTGCAGGGTCCGGCCAACGAACTGATAGCCGCCGGGCCCCTCCATGCCGTAGACGCACAGATAGGCCCCGCCGATGCCGACCGAGTTTTCCGCCGTCCAGGTGCGCGCCGGGTTGTACTTGGTGGTAACCAGGCGATGGCGCGGGTCAAGCGGCGTCGCCACCGGCGCGCCGAGATAAACATCGCCCAGCCCCATCACCAGATAGCTGGCGTCAAATACCGTATTCCATACCGCCTGTTCATCGGGCAGATCGTTGATGCGACGTATAAATTCCAGATTACTCGGGCACCAGGGCGCGTCCTGGCGCACGGTGGTCATATATTTATCGATTGCCCTGCGGCAGGCCGGATCGTCCCAGGAGAGCGGCAGATGCACCACGCGCGTCGGCACCTGCAGATCGTCACTCAGGCAGACCGTGGACCACTCGCTGCGCACCCACGCCAGCAGCGTCTCAAGGGGCAACGTTTCCGGCTGAAAATGGATTTGCAGCGAGCGAATCCCCGGGGTGATATCGATCGCGCCGTCTCTTGATTGCGCTTCCAGGGCCTGCATCAGGGCGTGAATGCGGAAACGCAGAACCAGATCCAGCTCCGGCTCCCCGGCTTCCAGCAGCAGATGCGTATCGCCGGAGAGTCGCGCCACCAGGCGTTTGTCCGCCTCGCCGCAGGTCATCACGACAGGCGACGTCAGCGGCGCGGGCTGCCAGGCTATCGCCTGGTGACTTAGGGTCGCCAGCTCGGCGCGCCGCCCTTCCGCCAGCCGCCGGGCGGTGGGTAAATCCACCGCCACGAAACGTACCTTATCCCCGGCCTTGAGCTGGCCTAACTGCCAGAGGTCGGCTTCAATCACCGTGACCGGGCAGACAAAACCGCCGAGGCTCGGCCCGTCCGGTCCAAGGATCACCGGCATATCGCCGGTAAAATCGACCGCGCCCACCGCGTAAGGGTTATCGTGAATATTCGACGGATGAAGCCCCGCTTCGCCGCCGCTGTCGCGGGCCCACAGCGGCTTGGGGCCAATCAGGCGCACGCCGGTGCGGCTGGAGTTAAAGTGGACCGCCCACTCCGTGGCGAAGAACGTCGCAATATATTCCGGCGCAAAGAATTCCGGCGCGCCGTGGGGGCCGTAAATCACCCGCAGCGTCCGCACTTCAGCCAGCGCTGTGCGTAGCGCGGCGGGTAGTTGATCCCCGCTTCTGGCGGCGGCGTGCGGCGCCAGATGCAGCACGTCGCCTCCGCGCAGCGCCCGTCCACCGTGGCCGCCAAACTGTCCGAGGGTAAAGGTGCTTTTACTCCCCAGATAGTCCGGTACCTGAATGCCGCCGCTCAGGCAGAGATAGCTTCTGACCCCAGCGCCGCTTATCGCGCCCAGCTTCAGGGTCGCCCCCGCCGGAATAGTCAATATGCAGTCCAGCGGCTGGTCTACGCCATCGAGCGTCACCGCCAATGGCGCGCCGCACACCACCGCCTGAACGTCGGTATTAAATTTCAGGGTCGGCCCGTTGAGGGTGATTTCCAGCGCGGCCGCTCCCTCGGCATTGCCCAGCAGGCGGTTGCCGAGACGCAGGGCGCGATCGTCCATCGGCCCCGACGGCGGTACGCCCACCGCCCAGTACCCCAAACGTCCCGGATAGTCCTGCACGCTGGTCTGGGTTCCGGCGCTCAGCACCTCCACGGTCGCCGCGCGGTAGCGCAGCTGCTCAAGGCAGCGGGTCCAGGGCTCGCCTTCGGTAAAGGGCGCAAAGCCAAGAATTTGTTGCAGGTACACGCGGTTAGTTTCTACGCCGTACAGGCGGGTCTCCGCCAGCGCCTGCGCCAGGCCGGCGATAGCCTCATCGCGGCTGGGGCGCCAGGCGATCGCTTTTGCCAGCATCGGGTCGAAGAACGGCGGGACTTCGCACCCGGCCTCCACCCAGCGGTCAATACGCAGGGCTGCGCCGTCCGCCGGCGGAAAGAAGACGTCCGTTAACAGTCCGGGAGAAGGCTGGAATTGCCGCCCCGGATCTTCGGCGTAAATTCGCGCCTGGATAGCATGGCCCTGGGGCCGTAACCCGGCGGCCAGCTCAGGTAGCGGAGGCAGTTCCCCCGCCGCCAGCTCAATCATCCAGCGCACCAGGTCAACGCCCCACACCTGCTCCGTGACGCCGTGTTCGACCTGAAGCCGGGTATTTACCTCGAGGAAATAAAACTGCCGCGCCGCGCTGTCATAGACAAACTCCACCGTCCCGGCGCTGCGGTAGCTCACCGCTTTACCCAACGCGATAGCCGCCGTGCATAGCGCCTGCGCCATCCCTTCAGGCAGATTCGGCGCGGGCGTCTCTTCAATCACTTTCTGGTTACGCCGCTGGACTGAACAGTCGCGCACGCCGAGCGCGATGACCTCTCCCCGCCCGTCGCCGAAGATTTGTACCTCCAGATGGCGGGCGCGTTCGATATATTTTTCGAGAAATACCCCGCCGTCGCTGAAGTTGTTTTGCCCCAGCCGCTGCACCGCGGCAAACGCCTCAATCAGCTCACGGGCGTCGCGACAGACGCGCATGCCAATCCCGCCGCCGCCGGCGGTGCTTTTGAGCATCACCGGATAGCCCACCGCCTCAGCCGCCCGGCAGGCTTCGCCGCTGTCGGCCAGCAGTTCGCTGCCTTCCAGCAGCGGCACGCCCTCGGCTTTGGCTAAGGCGCGAGCGGTATGCTTCAGGCCGAAGGTGCGCAGCTGCTGTGGAGTGGGGCCGACAAACGCCACCCCCGCCGCCTCGCAGGCCTCGGCGAAGGCCGCGTTTTCAGACAGAAAGCCGTAGCCGGGGTGGATCGCTTTGGCGCCGCTCTGCTGCGCGGCGGCAAGGATCTTCTCCGTCACCAGATAGGTTTGCGCCGCCGGGCCGTCGCCGAGGCTTAACGCTTCATCCGCGTCGCGGATATGCAGACTACTCAGGTCGGCTTCGGAATAGACGGCGACACCCTTCACCTGCATCGCGCGCAGGGTGCGCAGAATGCGGCAGGCGATGGCGCCGCGGTTGGCAATCAGTAAGGTATCAAACATAAGCGCAACTCACAGGGTCGCGGGTCGTCCCGCAATAATTCGATTTTCCCCTGAGGTCGTCCCCGGGGTGAACCGGCGCTTAAGGTTTGCGCGTCGGCGTACTGTTCAGGCGGTCTGCGCGGACGGCGAAGAGCCGAAAGGCCAGCAGACGCCAGCGCTGCCAGCGGGTCAGTTCCATACCAGCACCTCGGCGGGCGTGGGGTTCCAGCCGTTGCAGGGATTATTTAACTGCGGACAGTTGGAAATCAGCACCACGGCGTTGCACTCGGCGCGCAGCTCAACGTATTTCCCCGCCGCCGATATTCCGTCCTCAAAGGTCAGACCGCCTTCCGGCGTCACCGGGACGTTCATAAAAAAGTTAATGTTGGCGCCGATATCGCGCTTATGCAGGCGGCCATCGTGCAGGCAGGCGCAGAGGAAATTATCCCGACAGCTGTGCATATAGCGTTTATCCTGGGCGTAGCGCACGGTGTTGCTCTCCTGGGCACAGGCGCCGCCGAGGGTATCGTGGCGACCGCAGGTGTCGGCAACGATGGTCATCAGCGGATTGCCCAGATTGGAATAGAGTACGCTGCCGGTGGTCAGATAGGCATTGCCCTGGCGGCGCAGCGTGCGCTGCGGATCGTAGCGTTCTCGGGGGTTATCGGCGTTGTAAAACAGGGTATCAATGGCCTGGTTGCCTTCGAGGTCAAGCAGGCGCAGGGTTTGCCCTTTTTGTACCTCAAACAGCCAGGGTTCCCCTGCCGGGATCACATGGCGATAGACGGCATCTTCGGGACGACGGTTACTGGCGATCAGGGTCATCGCAGCCTCCTTACAGGGCAAAAAGTTGGGTGTTGAGGAACGCGCGCTGGTTTTCATCGCGGGTAAAGAGCGCTTCCGCGGCCGCCTGCGCATCGTCAGCCTGGTACCAGCTCAGCTGGATCGGCCGCGGGGCGTACTCCGCGGCAGGGTCCTGAGGATGCGGCAGCGCGGTCAGCACCATGAGGACATCCATCGGCGCAAACAGCTCAACGTAATCTCCGGCGCGGCTGTTGGCGGAAATAAACTGAAAACGGCCATCCTCATCGACGGTGACTTTGCTGAAGAAGTTAACCACCATCAGCAGGTCCTCCAGGCCCAGATCCCATTTACCCATTTCAACCAGCAGGTTATCGACGCCGTTGCGGTAGAAGCCGTTGCGCAGCTCCTGGTAGCGTCCTGCGCCATATTTTTCACGCGTCTCGTCGGCGTTGAGTATCCCGCCGAACGGGTCGTGCCAGCCGCAGCTGTCGGCAACAATCCCGGCCAGAACGCGCCCCATATCGGAGTAGAAACAGTGCCCGGCGGTCAGGCGCGCGGTGTGCTGCCCCTTGAGGGTATCCGGCAGATTCAGGCGCTCACTCTTCTCATGGGGATTCAGCATCATCATGCTGACGTTGGCTCCGCCGTCGATATCGGTCAGGCGCAGAATCTGCCCTTTGCGCAAAATCAATGAGGTGTGCGCCCCGCCGGGTAGCCGCTCTTCGCGCAGGCTGGGGGATGAGTGAAAAAGTGCGGTCATCAAACTATCTCCTTAATGCGTAAACGTTATTGTCGCTGCCGGTGGTCATCTGCGACATCCGCGCTTCATTGAGCGGAATATCGTAGGTAACGCGCGCCCCCCAGGCGTTGGGCGCCTGCGGATCGATGCGCACTTTGTCGAAAACCAGCAGCCGGGTGCCAAGGTTGAAGCCCTCCGCGAGGTCGTGAGTGACCATAAAAACCGTCATCCGCGTTTCGCTCCACAACTGGAGCAGCAGCCCGTGCATATCCTTGCGAATACCGGGATCCAGCGCGCCGAAGGGTTCATCAAGCAGCAGTACGCGCGGCTGCATGACGAAAGCCTGGGCGATCGCCAGCCTCTGCTGCATCCCGCCGGAGAGCTGCGCCGGATATTTATTCAGCGCGTGCCCCAGCCCGACTTTCTCCAGCATCCGCTGCGCCCGTTCGCGCGCGTCGCGTTTCCTGCCGGCAAACAGCCGGCCAAACAGCGGTGACGCCGGGAGTTCGAGGCCAATGGCGACGTTATCCAGCACGTTGAGGTGCGGAAAAACCGAATAACGCTGAAACACCACGCCGCGGCTGCGGTCCGGCTCCGCCGCCAGCGGCTGGCCGTCGAGGGTGATTTCCCCGCGAGTCGGCTTTTCCTGGCCGAGCAGCAGGCGTAAAAACGTCGACTTCCCGCAGCCGGACGCGCCGACCATCGAACAGAACTCGCCCTCTTTCACCTGCAAATTGATGCGCTCCAGCACCACGTGGTCGCCGTACTCCTGCCAGATATTTTTGATGTCGATAAAGCTCATGCCCGGCCTCCTTCCGCCCACGGGAAACAGGCTTTGTGCAGCTGGCGCAGAGCCAGATCCATCAGCCATGCCAGCAGGGTTATCCAGATGACGTAAGGAATAATCACATCCATCGCCATATAGCGGCGGACGAGGAATATGCGATAGCCGAGACCGGCGGTGGCGGAAATGGCCTCGGCGGAGATCAAAAACAGCCATGCGGAGCCCAGCAGCAGGCGCAGGGAGGTTATCAGCCGCGACAGCAGCTGCGGCAGCACTACCCGCAGCACCACCGTCCAGCTATTGGCGCCGAGGGTTTGCGCTTTGATAAACAGCTCCGCCGGGATTTCCCGCGCCCGCTGTTCAAGGTCGCGCGCCAACATCGGCGTAATGCCAATGACGATAAGCATCACTTTTGATAGCTCATCCAGGCCGAAGACGATAAACAGCACCGGCAGGATCGCCAGCGGCGGGATCATCGACACCACGGTCATCAGCGGCGACAGCGCCGCGCGGTACATCGGGAACACGCCGGCGGCGATGCCGATGCCCAGGCCAATCAGCGACGAGAGCGCCAGACCAATCAGCAGGCGGCTCATACTAATCAGCGTGTCGGCCCACAGCAGATACTCGCCGCTGCGTTTATCCGGGGTGAAGGCCATCCGATCGATGGCCGCGATCATCTGCGACAGGCCGGGCAGCAGCTTATCCTGCGGGTTGGCTTCCAGCCGCACCGCCGAACCGATAAACCAGGCGGCGATCATCAGGACGAAGGGCAATAGCATCAGCGTCAGGCGCATACCCTGCCGGGGATAGCGGTTAATGTGGCGCATGGCGTGGACTCCCAAGGTCAATCATTACAGCTGCCCCGCCGCGGCCAGCTTCAGATAGCTGTCGTCAAAGCGCAGTTTGCTGTTGGCGGTATCGCCGACGGTGACGCCGCCGGGGAAGGTCATGCCGATAAAGTCAGCGCTCTGCGCCCCCTCTCCCAGCAGCCCTTTATCAAAAGAGAACTGCGCTACCCGCTGCATGGTTTTTGCCAGCGCCGGCGAGGAGATAAACGTCAGGGTATCGGCAGGCGTCCAGAAGAGATGGGTTGTTTTTAGCTGCGCCCGGTAGCCCGCGAGGTCGGTGCCGGAATCGGCGGCCATTGCGCTTAGCGCCTGCGTATCTCCGGCCTGCATTTTGGCCATCATTTCGAACCAGGCGCCGGTCAGGGCTTTACCCAGCGCCGGGTTATCTTTCAGGGTCTGAGTATTCACCACCATCATGTCGATCAGCTCGCCGGGAACCTGCGAAGAGCTAAAGACCTCCGTGGTTTGCGGCGTCTTTTTGATAACCGAAAGCTGTGGATTCCAGGCCACCGCCGCGCGTACGCCGCTGGTGCCAAAAGCCGAGACGATATCCGCATCCGAGGTATTGACCACTTTGACGTCTTTTTCCTGCAGCCCGGCTTTTTCCAGACCGCGAACCAGCAGGTAGTGCGATACCGAAAGCTCCGGGAGATACACCGCCATGCCTTTCAGATCGCTGAGCTTTTTATCCGCCCCCTTTAGCACCACGCCGTCGTTGCCGTCGGAGTAGCTGCCGGTAATGAGCGCCGTGGTATCCACGCCCCCCGCCGCCGGAATGGTCAGGGCATCCATGTTGGTCATGGTGCAGCCGTCAAACTGGCCCGCGGTGTACTGGTTAATGGATTCGATGTAGTCGTTCAGCTGAACGATATTGATTTTGATACCGTATTTGCTGGCCCATTTATCGATGATCTTTTCGTTGCTGATGGTGCCCCAGGGCATCCATCCGGCATAGATAGTCCAGCAGATGTTGAACTCTTTTTTGACGGCGGCAAACGAGGGGACGCTGGCCAGCAGCGCCAGCGACAGGATAAGAGAGCGGAGGATCGGCGGTGTCTTCATGGTGGACCTCTGGTTAGCACGAGAAACGGGGGCAGCGCGACACCCAACGGTGCTGCTGTCTCCCGGGCTTTTGTCCCGCCGTGTAACCTCGCAGAGGTCGCCAGCTCTCGGACCAGACGTTCACCTGAGTGAACCGGAACCCTAGCCAGCTATTGTGTTATCTCAATTGTCTGTTGCGCTGCCTTCTGAACAGGAGCGTGCAAGGTCTATGCCAGGCGCGCAGCGCGCGTAAAATCAGCCCTACGACGGTAGGCGCCGCCGCGGCTCCCAAAAATGGGGAGTGATGATGGGGCATTGCATGGATTTGGTGCGTATGGCGTGAAGGCGGCGAGCGGTCGGGACGATAGCCGCTCGCCGGGAAACGCTTGCTAGCGCGCTTTTTCGCTCACCGTCATGGTGAATCGCGCGATCTTATCCCCGGCGTTAGCGTAGCTATGCGGGGCGTCGGTACGCGCGACGGCGGAATCCCCCTCTCGAATCAGATAGACCCCGTCGTTAACCGTCAGGGTTAAGGCGCCCTCGGTCACGAAAAGCAGCTCAGTCGTCCCCTCCCCGTGCCCCGGCGATGTGAACATTTCTCCCGGATTGAGGCTCCACTGCCAGAGCTCAACCATATCCGGACCGCTGGTACCGGCAAGGAGCCGCGCCTTGCCGCCCTGCTCGCCCTGCCACAGCGTGGGAATCTCGCCTTCTGCAATCACCTTTACCGGCGGCGCGGTGGCGACATTGACAAAATCGGCCACGGAAACGCCCAGCGCCGAGGCCAGACGGCACAACAGCGCAATGCTGGGATTGGCCCTGCAGGCTTCAATGTCTACCAGCATACCTTTGCTGACGCCCGCGCGTCGCGACAGCTCATCCAGGGAGATCTTCTTTTCCGCCCGGTAGCGCTTAATGCGCGCCGCAACGGCTTCATTAATCATGGCGGCATCGGCGCCCGCGTCGGTCGTTATATTGACTTTATTGGTCATCGGTCGATATTATGCTTTAAAATGGTCGTTACAGGATTATCCAATGAATAGCGTATTACCGTCAATCAGCCCGCAGGTCTCCGCGCTGGCCCCCGGCTTTCGCGCCCTGAGCATTGATGTCGTTTCCGCCGCCGTACGCGCCCCCCTGGTCGGGTCCGATGCGCTCCGCTCCGCCTGCCAGGCGGTTATCGCCGGCGAGCCGCAGTGGGCGGAGGCGCACCTGCAGGCCTGGAACGAGGTATTCCGCGCCTTTGGCGCAAAACCCAAGCGGACGCCCTGCTCGGCGGAAGCCTTGCGCAGGCGGGTGCTGCGCGATGGCGAGATGGCTGCGATCGATCCCATCGTCGATCTCTATAATGCGGTGAGCCTGCGCTACGCCGTGCCGGTCGGCGGCGAAAACCTGGCGGCTTACGTTGGCGCCCCGCACCTCAAGCTCGCGGACGGCAGCGAACCGTTCGATACCGTCAAAGAGGGGCAGATCGTTCACGAATATCCCGACGCGGGAGAAGTGGTCTGGGGCGACGATCGCGGCGTGACCTGCCGACGCTGGAACTGGCGACAGGGAGTACGTACTCGTCTGAGCGTGGAGAGTCCGCGGATGTGGTTTATTCTTGAAAGCCTGCCGGAAATGCCGCTTAGCGCGCTGCAGGAGGCGGGAGAGATGCTGAGCAACGGCCTGCTGGAGATGATGCCGGAGGCGACGATCCGCTCACAGCTGATAGGGCCAGGAGCCTAAAGCCATTCCTTGCGCCCGGCAGCGTAGCACCGCCGGGCGCAGCGATTACTTCCGCGCCTCGAAGGCAATTTTCACCGCCATCCCCGCCAGCACCGTCGCCATCAGCCAGCGCTGAAACTGCTGCCATAACGGGCGCCCCGCGAGAAACAGCGACACCTGCCCGGCCATCACCACAATCAGCGCATTAACCGCTACGCTAATGAGCGCCTGCGTCCCTCCCAGCACCAGCGACTGCGCAAGGATGCTGCCGTGTCCGGGCGAGATAAACTGCGGCAGCAGTGAGAGATACATGATGGCGATTTTAGGGTTCGCCAGGTTAGTAATAAAGCCCATCATAAACAGCTTACGGCCGCTATCGGCAGGCAGGTCGCGCACCGCAAAGACCGAGCGCCCGCCGGGCTTCACCGCCTGCCAGGCCAGATAAAGCAGATAGACCACGCCGCTGATGCGCAACGCGTCGTAAGCGTAGGGAACGGCGAAGATCAGTGCGGTAATACCGAACGCGGCGCACAGCATATAAAACACAAACCCCAGCGCCACCCCGCCGAGGGAGACCAGTCCGGCCCTTCTTCCCTGGCAAATCGAGCGCGAAATCAGATAGATCATATTCGGCCCCGGGGTCAATACCAGGCCAAGGGCAACAAGCGCGAAGGTCAGCAGCGACGGTATCTCAGGCATAGCGTATCTCCGGTAAAGTGATGTGATGCCCAGGCGCGCGGCGGCGATACCCATGCTCCCCGACAGTAACCTGTCTAAAGCGCCAGTCACAGGGTGACGAACAGTATGACCGCGGTTGGCGATGCGCGACAACTCACCTGAACAGGTGGGCTAACTCTCCTTATCTTCAGCTTTTGCCGCCGCGCTGGAGCGGTAAATAAAGAACAGCGCCAGCCCCAGACAGACGATGGCCCCCAGCCGCCCCGCTGAAAAGGCAATGGCGTCGTTACCCAGCCAGCCAAAATTATCGATCAGCAGACTCATGGCCAGTTGGCCAAAAATCACCGCCACCGTGGCCGTCGCGGTACCGATACGCTGCACCGCCACCACCATAATTACGATATAGGGAACCCCGCAAAATGCGCCCAGCAGCTGCCATTTCGGCACATCCAGCAGCGTTGTCGACTGATGGGGGGCAAAATAAAAAATCAGCAGCGCCGTGATCAAGGCGCCCACCGCAAACGTGAGAAACGCGCTGCGAAATACGCCCACCTGGCTGCCCAAACGGCCGTTAATCGCCGCCTGCATACTCAACATCGCGCCGCCGACCAGCGCCAGCAAAATCATTATGCTACTCATGTTAACTCCTCAGCTTGTGGCGATCAGAATCAGGGCGACGATGATAAACAGCAGCGCGATAACCCGCCGTCCATCGATTTTACGTTTTGCCGAACCAAACAGACCGTAGTGGTCAATCAGCAGGCTTTTGCATACCTGACCGGCCAGAATGCCGATCATCGTCATGGCGATACCGATAACCGGTACGGCGATGGTTAAGATGACGACGTAAATGGGCCCCAGTACGCCCCCGGTAAGCTGCCAGCCCGGTAAGGAGAAGAACGAGGGACCCTGCCTGGGGCCAAACAGCAGCATCAGCAGAAAGGTTAGCGCGCTCCCGACGCTAAAAATGCTAAAGGTGGCCCACAGGTCCCCTACCTGACCGGCAAGCGGCCCGAGTAGTCCGGCTTCCACGGATAACCCCATGCCGCCGGCAATCACAAGAAAAATAAGTAATAACTGCATCGTTGATATCCGATTATTGATTGGGTGGCAGAGCATAAAGCAGCGAAGTAATGTGAAAAACGATACAATCAGGGAAACACTTTTGCGGATATTGCATTAATGAGCGATGCGGGTAATGTGAATTTTCGGGCGCTACAGCTGTTTATCGCCGTCTATGACAGCCAGAGTTTCTCCGTAGTGGCGAGGCGGGAAGGCGTTTCGCCCTCGATGGTATCGCGCGTCATTCACCAGCTTGAGGATGCGCTCGGCCAGCAGCTCTTTTATCGTAATACCCGGGCGGTGGTTCCCACCGAAGCGGGACGCCTGTTTGCCGAACATGCCAGAGGGCTCGGCGAACGGTTCAGCGTTGCCAGGCGCGACCTGCAGGACCGTCGTCTTGAGCCGGGTGGACTGGTGCGGATCAACGCCCCGGTCTATTTTGGCCAGCGCCATATCGCGCCGTGGCTGCCGGGGCTGACGCAGCGCTATCCACAGATGCAAATTGCGCTGGCGCTGACCGATGACTTTATCGATCCGCACCGCGAAGCGACCGACCTGATTTTCCGCATCGGCAGCCTGCCGGACTCCAGCGTTCATGCCAGAGTACTGGGTATGCAGCATCACTATCTGGTTGCGGCTCCGGACTATCTGCAGCGCTGCGGCACGCCGGAGAAACCGGAAGATCTTCGCCATCACAGCACGCTGGTCTACAGCGGTTCAAATGGACCTAACCGCTGGCTGTTCCGCCTCGCGGAGGGAGAATGGGTTCACTATCCGCAAACGTCGCGGCTGGCATCAAATAACGCCGATGCTCTGCTGACCGCTGCGCTGGGAGGCATGGGGGTGGTGCTCTTTCCCGATTGGATGGTCAATGAAGCCATGGGGGCTGGAAGGCTGGTTCAGCTGATGCCTCACTACAGCGCGGCGATCGGCAGCAGCCCCTCGCCGGTGTCGGCGATCTACCCTCACGCCCGTCATCCTTCGTTAAACGTACGTGCGGTAATAGACTATTTTATCGACGTTTTTGGTACGCCTTTATACTGGCAGCGCTAAGCCGTTTTACGCACTAAAATTGTCGTAACTCAAACAATCGGTCTTCGCTGGCGGGGATGATGTCTTAACGATTCCTTTACGCGTATGTTACGACTATTGTGGTTGAGTCAATACTGAACAATCAATCATTGAACAATGATATATGTTCGGTTTTTACAAAGGCATTGAACGGAAATAACTATTAAATCCGTAGACTCATTCAAATATCGCTTATTGGTAGCAGTGTATATCGTAATGGCATTCACAAAAGCAAACGGAGCCTGATATGAGCACGTCAAACGATCCTTCTAATACCCCGTCGGCAGGGAAATGCCCTTTCCACGCCGAGACGGCGACGCCCACCCAGAGCGCTGGCGGTGGCACCGGCAACCGCGACTGGTGGCCAAATCAACTACGGGTGGATCTGCTGAATCAGCACTCCAATCGTTCAAACCCGCTGGGCGAACACTTTAACTACCGCGAAGAGTTTAAGAAGCTCGACTACTCGGCCCTGAAGGCCGATCTGCGCGCCCTGCTCACCGATTCTCAGGAGTGGTGGCCAGCGGACTGGGGTAGCTATATCGGGCTGTTTATTCGTATGGCGTGGCACGGCGCCGGTACCTATCGTACCGTTGACGGGCGCGGCGGCGCGGGCCGCGGCCAGCAGCGTTTCGCACCGCTCAACTCCTGGCCGGATAACGTCAGCCTCGACAAAGCCCGTCGCCTGCTGTGGCCGGTAAAACAAAAATACGGGCAAAAAATCTCCTGGGCCGACCTCTATATGCTGGCAGGCAACGTGGCGCTGGAAAATGCCGGTTTCCGTACGTTTGGCTTCGGTGCCGGTCGTGAAGACGTCTGGGAACCGGATCTGGACGTCGACTGGGGTAACGAAACCGAATGGCTTGCCCATCGTCATCCGGAAAGCCTGAATCAGCAGGCCATTGGCGCGACCGAAATGGGGCTGATTTACGTCAACCCTGAAGGCCCCAACGCCAGCGGCGACCCGCTCTCCGCCGCCTCCGCGATTCGCGCGACCTTCGGCAATATGGCAATGAATGATGAAGAGATCGTCGCGCTGATCGCCGGCGGTCATACGCTGGGCAAAACCCACGGTTCCGCGGTGACCAGCCACGTTGGCGCAGAGCCGGAAGCGGCGCCGATTGAAGCGCAGGGACTCGGCTGGGCGAACAGCTACGGCAGCGGCGCGGGCGCCGACGCGATCACCTCCGGCCTGGAAGTGGTCTGGACGCAAACGCCGACCCAGTGGAGCAACTACTTCTTCGAAAACCTGTACAAATATGAGTGGGTGCAAACCCGCAGCCCGGCAGGCGCGATTCAGTTCGAAGCGAAAGACGGCCCGGAAATTATTCCAGACCCGTTTAATCCGGAGAAAAAACGCAAGCCGACCATGCTGGTCACCGACCTGACGCTGCGCTTCGACCCGGAGTTCGACAAGATTTCCCGCCGCTTCCTTAACGACCCGCAGGCCTTTAACGAAGCCTTTGCCCGCGCGTGGTTTAAACTTATCCACCGCGATATGGGGCCGAAGTCCCGCTACATGGGCCCGGAAGTGCCGAAAGAAGATCTGATCTGGCAAGATCCGCTACCGGCGGCGGTCCACACCCCAACCGCAGAGGATATCGCGACGCTGAAAACCGCCATTGCCGACGCCGGCCTCTCGGTCAGCGAGCTGGTTTCCGTTGCCTGGGCATCGGCCTCCACCTTCCGCGGCGGCGATAAACGCGGCGGCGCCAACGGCGCGCGTCTGGCGCTGGAACCGCAGAAATCCTGGCCGGTAAACGCCATCGCGTCCCGCGTGCTGCCGACCCTGCAGGGGATTCAGCAGGCATCCGGTAAAGCGTCGCTGGCCGATATTATCGTTCTGGCCGGCGTGGTGGGCATTGAGCAGGCTGCCGCGGCGGCGGGCGTTCAGGTTAGCGTTCCCTTCGCCCCTGGCCGCGTCGATGCGCGTCAGGATCAGACCGATGTGGAAGCGATGGATCTGCTGCAGCCGCTGGCCGATGGTTTCCGCAACTATCGTCGCGTTGGCGGCGGCATCTCCACCGAAACGCTGCTGATTGATAAAGCGCAGCAGTTAACGCTGACGGCGCCGGAAATGACGGTACTGGTGGGCGGTCTGCGCGTGCTGGGCGCGAACTTCGACGGCAGCCGACACGGCGTGTTTACCGACCGCGTGGGCGTGTTGAGCAATGATTTCTTCGCTAACCTGCTCGATATGGGCACCGTCTGGAAAGCCGCTGACGAGCACGCTGAGCTGTTTATCGGCCGCGACCGTAAGAGCGGCGAAGAGAAATATACCGCGACCCGCGTTGACCTGGTATTTGGCTCCAACTCCGTCCTGCGCGCCCTGGCTGAAGTGTATGCCTGCAGCGATGCGCGGCAGAAGTTCGTGAATGACTTCGTTGCCGCATGGACCAAGGTGATGAACCTCGACCGCTTCGATCTGTAATCCTTTCCCCAGCAGAAATGCTAAACCCGGGCCAATGGCCCGGGCTCCTCTTATCTAATCCAGATTGTCAGCAGAATAATGATGGCCGCAATAATCGCCACCTGAATAAAGACTTTATCCAGCGATCCTCTGCGCATCGCGCCCCCTTTTTCAGAACAGGATTTGCCAGATAGCCAGCAACAGCACCAGCAGACCCACCAGGAAAAATATCAGCGCGATGAGGGTGTCCGGAGAACGATTCATCTCTGCGCCTCCTTATCATCAGAACCACTGACCAAAGCGTTTGATATAGAAACGCTTCATGCCCTGCGCGACCAGGCAGTAGCTGAGCAGCGTCGCGATCAGCCACGGGAAGTAGCTCAGCGGCAGCGGCTCCAGCCCGACCATCGCCCCCAGCGGCGAGAATGGAATGTAGATGCCCATCGCCATAATGACCGCGGTGGTGAGCAGCACCGGCAACGTCGCCCGACTCTGGATAAACGGAATTTTCTGCGTTCTCAGCATATGCACCACCAGCGTTTGCGACAGCAGCCCTTCAATAAACCACCCGGACTGGAACAGCGCCTGGGCTTCGACGTGATTCGCCGCAAACACGTACCACATCAGCGCGAAGGTGGTGATATCAAAAATGGACGACGTCGGGCCAATCCACAGCATAAAGCGGCCGATATTTTTCGCATCCCACTTGCGCGGCTTACGCAAGAATTCCTTATCCATCTTGTCCCACGGCAGCGAGAGCTGAGAGAGATCGTACATCAGGTTCTGGATCAGCAGATGAATCGCCAGCATCGGCAGAAACGGAATAAACGCGCTGGCCACCAGTACCGAGAAGACGTTGCCGAAGTTAGAGCTGGCGGTCATATTCAGATACTTAATGATATTGCCAAAGGTCTCACGCCCTTTGATCACCCCTTCTTCCAGCACCATCAAATCCTTTTCCAGCAGGATGATATCGGATGCCTCTTTGGCGATATCCGCCGCGCTGTCGACGGAAATACCGACGTCCGCATCGCGCAGCGCCGGCGCATCGTTGATGCCATCGCCGAGGAAGCCGACGGTGTGGCCGTTTTTCTGCAGCGTTTTCAGGATGCGCGACTTCTGCAGCGGCGTCAGTTTGGCGAATACCGAACGCGTTTCCACTTCGCGCTCCAGTTCGTTATCCGTCATCGCTTCAATCTGCGCGCCGGTCAGGATACCGTGGGCATCAATCCCCACTTCCAGGCAAATACGCGCCGTGACCACCGGGTTATCGCCGGTCAATACTTTGACCGCCACGCCGTTATCGCGCAGCGCGGTAATCGCTTTTCCCGCGCTCTCCTTCGGCGGATCGAGGAAGGTCAGCATCCCTTCGACCGTCAGCCCCTGCTCATCCGCGGCGCACAGCGGGGTTGTCAGGGCGGAGTCATCCAGCTTGCGGGTCGCGACCAGCAGCACGCGGAAACCCTGGGCGTTGTAATCCTGCGTTTTGGCTAACAGCAGATCGCGGCGGGTTTCATCCAGCGCAACCACGCGGTCGCCTTCGCGCAGATGCGTGGCCACCATCAGCATCTCTTCGACCGCGCCTTTGCAGATCAGGCTTTTATCGCCGTGGCGGACATCTTCCACCGACACCGAGACCCGACGGCGGACAAAATCAAACGGCAGTTCATCAAGCTTTACGAAGCGCTCTTTGGTCGCTGGCGCAATCCGCCCCTCGCCAAAGCGCAGCACCGCCCGGTCCATCAGGTTGCGCGCCCCGCTCTGGCTGCTGCTGTTGAGCCACGCCAGCGTCAGCACCCGGTCGCTCTCGCTGCCGCTGACGTCAAGATGATGCTCAAGAATGATATTGTCCTGTGTCAGCGTGCCGGTTTTATCGGTGCACAGCACGTCCATGGCGCCAAAGTTCTGAATAGCGTTCAGCCGCTTGACGATCACTTTGCGCCGCGACATGGCGATAGCGCCTTTCGCCAGGTTTGAGCTGACGATCATCGGCAGCATTTCCGGCGTCAGGCCCACCGCGACCGCCAGGGCAAACAGCGATGCCTCAACCCAGTCTCCTTTGCTGAAGCCGTTAATCAGCAGCACAATCGGCACCATCACCAGCATAAAACGGATCAGCAGCCAGCTGACGCTGTTTACCCCACGGTCGAACGCCGTCTGGGTGCGCGTACCGACAATGGACTTCGCCAGCGAACCAAACCAGGTGCGGTTTCCGGTAGCCACCACCACCGCCTGCGCCCTGCCGCTGGTCACGTTGGTGCCCATCAGACAGATATTGCCCATCTCCAGCAGGCTTTTATCTTTGTTCGGCTCGGGAAGCCTGTCGCACCCTTTGCCGGACACGCTGGCCAGAACATCATACTTTTCCACCGGTAGCGATTCGCCGCTAAGTATCGACTGGCTGACGAACAGGTCCCGGGACTCCAGCAGGCGGACATCCGCCGGAACCAGATCCCCCGCCGCCAGGAAGATGATGTCACCGGGCACCAGTTCCTCAATGGCAATCTCCTCCTGCGCCGGCCCCATGTTACCAGGACCGCGACGCAGCACCGTCGCCGTGGTGCGAACCATGGATTTCAGCGCCTGCGCCGCTTTGTTGGTGCGAAACTCCTGCCAGAAACGCAATAACCCGCTCAGGCTGACCATCGTGACGATAATAATAATCCCGGTCAGATCGGTCTCTTCGCCGTTACGCAGCGGTAGCCAGTAATCGGTCACGAAGCTGACGGCGGCCAGCGCCATCAGGACATAGATAAACGGGTTATTGAATGCCTGCAAAAGCTGGATTAGCGCCGGCGGCGCCTGCTCGTGCGCGACTTCATTGCGGCCATATTCATTCAGCCGTTCAAGGGCATCTTCGGTGGTGAGCCCCTGACGGCTGCTGTTGAGCCGCGCCAGCGTATGATCCGGGCTGTTAAATGCCTCGGTTTCAATGGCGAAGCTTTTTTTATGCTGCTTATCATTTTCTGACGCAGACCGGTTTATTTTCCGGTTTTCTATTTTCATGTCAGTCATGATTATTCCTCAAATTTAAGACGTCGTTATCCCTGCATAATTGACTTATGCATAATTCATTTTTACGTTATTAAACGCTTATTACTTTAATTGCCTGGGAATATCCATCATTCCCTCCTTAGACAAATCATTGCCAGAGTAGAATATCAGGGAGGCTAACTCCCCTCGACGCACCAGCGCACTGACGTAATGTTTTCGTCACCGCCAATTCTTGACATAATAAGATCTCGCGCTTTGCGGGAGTCGGTATTACCAACCAGTTCGATGCGGATTTCTTTATGTCCTTGTTCTTTTGCTGCTATCGACACCAGCCCCTGCAAGCTGAGCGTCATCTCTTTACTGATATTAAGCAATAGCTGACGAATCGCGTTTTCATGTTCGCTATGACAGATAATATTCAGGACGTAGCATTTTTCTTCTTCTGTCGCGCCGGGGATCTGATTAATTCTCTGCGCCGCTTCGCGGAGTAGAATATTGGCGCACAGGATGATCAGCGTTGCCGCCGCCGCTTGCCAGAACTGGCCTAAGCCACACAGGACGCCAATCGCCGCAGAGCACCACAGGGTTGCCGCGGTGTTCAGGCCGCGCACGTTCATGCCTTCCCGCATGATGACCCCGGCGCCGAGAAAACCAATTCCGGAAACCACCTGCGCGGCAATACGTCCCGGACTATCCGGCGATGTGGAGATCGAGCTCAGAATAAAAACCGCCGCGCCGGTGGCGACCAGCGCATTGGTGCGCAGGCCAGCCATCCGCTGACGCCACTGTCTTTCGGCGCCAATCAGCGCGCCCAACAGCATCGCGGCGAGTAAATTTGCGATATAAGGAAACATCAACATAGCTTCCTCCATTTTTGCTGGAAGAATTAACTACGTGCTTTATTAAGCACACGACAAATTGTCGCCAGAGAGGCGATTAACGTCGCGTTGACGGTGGAGGGAATAATGTATTTTTAAACATGAACATGACGATTATCCTCGCAGCCATGCTGCGTTATTTTTTATGGGATGCAATCGTCTGGATGAGGAGATTGCTGCCCGCCGGTTGGCAAGCAGCGCAGAAAAAATAGCGTCAGCTTGCCTTGATGTTTAAGTAAGGGTGACTGTCCAACATATTTCTCCTGTGTGAATTTGTGCTCATTATAGTCATTCAATTATTTGAGTAAAGTTAAAATCTCGCTTTAGTGACGATTTGTTTAGAATGACCTTAATGCGCTAAGCCTGCCCGTCAGGATTAACCCCGGCGCGAACCGGGGTTAATTCACTAGTCAAAGACGCCATTAATTATCGACGTCACGATCGCCGTACTCAGCGCGATCAGCACTAAATCCTGGCCCACCACGCGCCATTCATAGCCAGGATAGTAAGGCAGTTCGTTGAGCATCGATGCCGGAACCGCTTTTTTTGCAATACCCGGAGGTAAGGGTTTACCGCGAGCCAGATTTTTGGCGATTCCCGGCGGCAGCGACTGATAGCCGGTTAAACCGTAGTTTACCGCCAGCGATCGCGCTCTGGAGAAGCTGATATCGTCAGAGACATGATCGGGTTTGCCGTAGTTTTTTCTCTGCCCCGGGCTTCCTTCTTTATGACCCTGGTTGCCCTTATCAACGTTGTTTTTACCGCTATTGCCGTTGTTACCGTTATTGCCATGGTTACCGCTATTACCATGATTACCGCCGCCGTTGCCATTACCCGGGTTGGCGAAAACTGGCGTGGCCATCATTGACAGCGAAAGCGCCGCCGCCAGCGCTGCCTGTAGGACTTTCTTACTGGACATGATTTTTTCCTGAGTGGGAGTACTCGCTTTGAATGTAGGTGAATAACCTGAGCGCAACAATCTCTCGTTATCTTAAATTTATTTCAGGTCAAACTTTGCGGCCCGATGGTGAATTCCTTCACTCCGCGGCCGGGCCACAGGCGAAAACCAGCATACAACGCCAGCCAAACCACATTGGCATTATTTTATTCTGCAAATCTCTCTCCCCCGATGCGATTAAAAATTTAAAACCATTAACAATCAAATAACATTAGCAGGCAAACATTTTATCTGAGGAAAATAATAATATGTCTACCACCCAGGTTCTGGGCGACGCCGCGTTCGCCGCCCCAGGACATCCCCACTCCAGCCTGACCGCTCGCATCGATGCGCTGCCCGCCTCCGTTGGCCTGTGGTCTTTTATCACCCTCCTGGCGCTGGGCGGCTTCTTCGAGCTGTACGATCTTTTTCAGACCGGCTATATCAGCACCGGGCTGCTGGCAGAGGATATTTTCCATACCGGCGAGCAGGGTATCTTCGGTATCTCCGACCAAGCCGCCTTCGCGTCGTCCACCTTTATGGGGCTGTTTATTGGCGCCAGCCTGCTTGCGCCGCTGGCGGATAAACTGGGCCGCCGCCTGACGTTTATGTTTGCCCTCGCCTGGTACGGCGTATTTTCGCTGATGATGGCCCTGCAAAGCAGCGCCGAAGGGGTTATCTTCTGCCGCTTTCTGGTCGGCGTCGGTCTCGGCATTGAGCTGGTGACCATCGACACCTATTTAAGCGAATGGGTGCCGACGCATCTGCGCAATAAAGCCTTCGCTTTCGCCTTCTTTATTCAGTTTTTATCGGTCCCCGCCGTGGCGCTGATGTCGTGGCTGCTGGTGCCGATTACCCTTTTCGGCCTGACCGGCTGGCGCTGGGTGATCATCTTCGGCGCGCTCTGTTCGCTGATTATCTGGGTTATCCGCAAGAAGCTGCCGGAGTCGGCGCGCTGGCTGGATGAAAAAGGCCGCCACGAGGAAGCCCATAAGGTGATGTGCGAAATGGAACAGCGCTGCGGCGTTTCTCCCTCGCCGCGCCACCAGGTTGAGACGCAGGATAACCCGCGCAGGCTGGGAAGCTTTAAAGCGATCTGGGCGCCGCAGTACCGCAAACGTACGATCATGCTGATGGTAATGAACTTCTTCCAGGCCATCGGCTTCTTTGGCTTCGGCAACTGGCTACCGGCCCTGCTTTCCGGTCAGGGGGCGAGCATCACCCACAGCCTGCTGTACGCGTTCTTTATTACCCTCGCCTATCCGATTGGCTGTCTGTTCTGCACCCGCTTCGTTCATCGTTTTGAAAACAAATGGCAAATTGTGCTTTCCGCGCTGATGACGGTGGTGTTTGGCACCCTGTTTGCCCTGCAGAACAGCCCGGTGCTGCTGGTGATTTGCGGGTTTATGATCACCTGGTCAAACGCCTGGCTGACCATTAGCTATCACGCCTACCAGGCCGAAGTTTTCCCGACCCACATTCGCGCGCGGGCGGTCGGCTTCTGCTACTCCTTTAGCCGGCTGTCGACGGCGATCACCAGCATTTTGATCGGCATTATTTTGCAATACGCCGGTACCCCAGGCGTGATTAGCTTTATCGTCGCCAGCATGCTGATGGTGATGCTGTCGGTGGGCATCTTTGGTCCAAAAACTCGCGGGATCAGTCTGGAGAATATTTGACGGTAGCTGCCGCCGGGCTAGCCGGCGGCGGCTTCGCTAAAAATCACCTGCGCATCGGCAAAGCATTTTTCCGCCAGCGACGACACCGGCTCTTTGTTGCGCATGATCAGCGCCAGCATCGAGTCGACCTCCGTCTCGGGGATCGGCCTGATTTCCAGATTATCGCTTAGCGCTTCGAGGCCGTTGTTCAGCGGCATAATCGCGCAGCAGATCCCGGCCTGCACCGCCTGGATGATCTGAAACGTGGAGTCGCTTTCAAAAACGTATTTTGGCGCCAGCCCCTTGGCCTTAAAGCTCATCTCAATCGATTCACGGTAGTACATGCCCTTGGTCAGAAAGCCCAGCGGCAGCGCGGCCAGGGTATCCCACTCAGGCGTCGCGTCGGCAAACTGATAATGACGCCTATCGTGCAGCAGCCCCATGCGGGTATTCGGCAGCCAGACCACGTTGAACAGTTGGCTATCGACGTGGTGCAGATAGCAGATCCCCAGATCCAGCTGGTTGCGGCTAACGCCGTCGATAATCTGTTCCGAGGTCATGGACAGCAGACTGAACTGCAGTTCCGGGTATTTATCCGCCAGCGGCTTGATCAGCTGCATCGGATTCAGGCTGGCTAAAGGCACCATCCCGACTCTTAGCTGGCCGACCATCTGCCCGCGACAGATAGCCGCCTCCGCCTCCAGCCCGTCGTGCGCCGCCAGCAGCGCTCGCGCCCAGGCCAGAATACGCTCGCCCTCTGGGGTAAACCCTTCAAACCGCTGCCCGCGCTGAATCAGCGTCAGATTAAGTTCTTCTTCAAGATTGCGGATACGCATCGATAGCGTGGGCTGGGTGATATGGCAGGCCGCCGCGGCCTGGCCGAAATGTCGTGTTCTGTCGAGCGCAATCAGGTACTTAAGCTGTTTAATATCCATTATCATCCACTGTTTGCGCAATCTGCTGGCAGCGCAGCAGACAAAATGTTAGCTAAATGTTATGTTCTGCGTTGATGAAATTCAAGCGCCGGTGGACCGTTGCTCGTCCCGCGTGCCTGAGGCTACACTCATGCTATGCCCCGGCAGGAGAAACCGTTGAAAACTCGCCTTCATCACGTTCAGCAGCACCGGCTCACCATGCCGGGACTAGAAGCCATGTCGTTAGTCACGGAACAGAGTTTTCCGCGCCATGCCCACGACCAGTTCGGCATCGGGATTTTCACTCAGGGCGCGCAGCGTTCGTGGAGCCATCTGGGCAAAATTGAGGCCGCCGCCGGAAATATCATTATGGTTAATCCGGGGGAGATGCACGACGGTATCCCGCTGAATGGCCCGCGCAGCTGGCAGATGATCTATCTCGATCCCGAGCGGGTTGCCGCTGAATTTCAGGGGGCGATAAAGGCCGAAGATATTCTCCTGCGCCCGGTGGTCGAGGACCCGCAGCTGCGCGGACTGATGCAGCGGCTGTTTAGCGAGATTGTCACCAGCGCCCCCGAAGATACCGCCGTAGAAGAGGCGCTACTGCTCTGCCTGATGCGGGTAAGCCGATACCATCTCTGCGCACGGCGGCCTGATAAACGCGGTACCCCCTCCATCGCGCTGGCCAGGCAATATCTCGATGATGCCCCCGAAGAGAAAATCTCTCTCGAGGTGCTTGCTACCCTCTGCGGCCTCAGCCGCTTTCAGCTGATCCGCGGCTTCGCTCGCGAAACCGGCATCACGCCGCACGCTTATCTGGTACAGGCCCGCCTGCGTCTGGCGCGCCGCCTGCTCGCCGAAGGTCACTCCCCCGCCGATACCGCCTTCATGGCCGGCTTTGCCGATCAAAGCCATCTGACCCGCGCGTTTCAAAGGCAGTTCGCCATGACCCCAGGCAGCTATCAGGCGAGTCGCTAGCCGACGTTGTGCAATTTTGTTCAATACCGGCGCGCGGCTTTGCGAAATACTCAGGGCCTCGATTCTCTGCAACAGGAATGACATCATGGCGTTCATCACCCCTGAGTTTCTTTTGACTTCGCTGATTGTGGTCATCGCCCCCGGCACCGGGACGCTTTACACCATTGCCACCGGCCTGGCGGCGGGCAGAGGCATGAGTTTTGCCGCGGCCTTCGGCTGCACGCTGGGCATTATTCCGCATATGCTGGCGGCGATAACCGGGCTGGCGGCCATCCTCCACAGCACCCCCGGCGCCTTCGAGCTGGTGAAGTACGCCGGCGTCGCCTGGCTGCTGTACCTCGCATGGGCCACCCTGACCCAGCGCGGCAGCCTGAACGTGGAGGGCATCGAGCAACGCAACCCGCGCCAGGTCATCAGCCACGCGATTCTGATTAATTTGCTTAACCCCAAGCTGCCGCTCTTCTTTCTCGCCTTTCTGCCGCAGTTTATCCAGCGCGGCTCGGCTTCGCCGATCGGAGAAATGCTGATCCTGAGCGCCGTTTTTATGCTGATGACGCTGCTGGTTTTTATGCTCTATGGCGCCTTTTCGGCGGCGATGCGCGGATACGTGCTGTCGCGTCCGCGGGTGTTACAGGGGCTGAGAGCCTGCTTTGCCGCCGGTTTTGTCGGGCTGGGGATTAAGCTGATTCTGGCGCAGAGGTAGCGATTTTGCCCACGACGCGACGATCGCCGCGGGCAAACGGCGCTTTAGCGAAGCCCCGCCAGCGCGCGGATCTCTTTCGAGCGCAGCGTTAAACGGACGGGCGCCGATTTATACGACGGCGTGCCGCTCTCTTTATCGAGATAATCCAGAGGGACCAGCACGTTGGCTTCGGGGTAATAGGCGGCAACGGTGCCCGGCGCGATGCTGTAGGCGACCAGGGTGATATCTTCCAACCGCTGATGGTGGCCCGGCAGCGCGGAGCTGATATCTACCCGATCGCCGTGTTCGAATCCCTGCTCAGCCATATCCTGCTCGTTCATAAACAACACGTCGCGACGGCCAAACACGCCGCGGTAGCGATCGTCCATGGCGTAAATGGTGGTGTTGTACTGATCGTGGCTGCGCAGCGTCACCAGGCGCATCACGTCATGCCCTGCTACCTGCTGGTTCTCGTGCACCCCGTGAAAAACGGAAAACATCGCTTTGCCGGTCGGCGTCGGCCAGATACGCTCCGTCGGCGGCAGCGGCATGCGAAAACCGCCGGGATGGCGAATACGCTGGTTGTACTGGTCAAAGCCGGGAATGGTCTGCTCGATCAGATCGCGAATGCGATCGTAGTCGGCAACCAGCGACAGCCAGTCAACATTGCTTTCCGGCAGCGTCGCCATGGCCATCGCCGCGACAATCGCCGGCTCCGATCGCAGCTCTGGCGAACCGGGTTTCAGCTTGCCCGACGACGCGTGCACCATCGACATCGAATCTTCCACGGTGATTGACTGGCGTCCCGTCTCCTGAATATCGAGTTCGGTTCGGCCAAGGCACGGCAGGATAAAGGTCTCATTGGCCACCAGAAGATGCGAGCGATTCAGCTTGGTGCCAATATGCACGCTCAGATCCAGCCCCCGCATCGCCGGAAAAGCCCGTTCGCTATCCGGCATAGCCACCGCGAAGTTCCCGCCAAGGCAGAGCAGCGCTTTCGATTCGCCGTCGATCATCGCCTGTAGCGCTTTTACCGCATCGTGACCATGTTCCTGCGGCGGCGTAAAACCAAACACCCGCTGCAGGTTGGCGAGAAACTGGGGGCTCGGCTTTTCAGTGATGCCGACGGTACGGTTGCCCTGTACGTTGGAGTGTCCGCGCAGCGGGCAGATCCCGGCCCCCGGCTTGCCGATATTCCCGCGCATCAGCAGCAGGTCGGCTATCAGGCGTACATTAGAGGTGCCCTTATTGTGCTGGGTGATGCCCATACCGTAGGTGATAATCGTGGCGTTAGATTTAGCGTAAGCCGCCGCTACCCGTTCAAGATCGCCGCGCGTCAGGCCGGACTCGCGTTCAATATCCGGCCACGGCGTCGCGTCCACATCCTGCGCAAATTCGGTAAAGCCCAGCGTATGCTCATCGATAAACGCCCGATCCAGCACCTCGCCCTGCTCTGCTTCCAGCCGGAGCAGCGCCTTCGCGATACCCTTAAGCGCCGCCGCGTCGCCGCCCGCTTTGACCTGGAAATAGGTCGACGCGATGTTGGTTGAGCCGTAGGTCGCCATCTCAATGACGTTCTGCGGATCGGCGAAACGCTCCAGCGCCCGCTCTTTTAGCGGGTTGAAAACGATAATTGGTACCCCCCGGCGCGCCAGTTCGTGCAGCGTGCCCATCATGCGCGGATGGTTGGTTCCGGGATTGTGGCCGATAGAGATAACCAGCTCGGCCTTATCAAAGTCATCGAGGGAGACCGTCCCTTTACCGATGCCGATGGACTGCGGCAGGCCGACGCTGGTCGACTCGTGGCACATATTGGAGCAGTCCGGAAAGTTGTTGGTGCCATATTCGCGGGCAAACAGCTGGAACAGGAAGGCCACTTCGTTAGAGGCGCGCCCGGAGGTATAAAACTCGACTTCATTGGGCTGCAGCGTACGAAGAATGGCGCCGATGCGGGTAAACGCCGCGTCCCATGAGACCGGACGCAGGGTATCGCTGGCCTTATCGTAGGCCAGGGGCTGGGTTAAGCGCCCGTAGCCTTCCAGCTCAAAATCGCTGCGCGCCAGCAGCGACGTCACGGTGTTAGCCGCGAGAAACTCAGCCGTGACCCGTTTACTGGTGGCTTCCCAGGTCACCGCTTTGGCGCCGTTTTCGCAGAACTGAAACGTCGATTTATGCTCTTTGTCGGGCCAGGCGCAGCCGGGACAATCAAAGCCATCCGGCTGATTGGTCCGCAGCAGCGTGGCGGGGGCATCGAGCGCATCCATTTGCGTACGAACGGCGATAGCGGTGGCTTTTAAGGCACCCCAGCCGCCCGCCGGACCATCATAGGGATGGACGCCGGGAACGACGCGTCTTCTGTTACTCATGTTCACTCCTGATGCGCTTTCGGCGGCGTATGGCAGGTGAAACGCCGCACGATCTCTTATCACCCGTTACCAGCCAGGATAACGGGTGTTTTTGTTAACGAAAGCATAACAATCAGGGCGGTGACTGTATAATCAATGTTATCTATCACACGTTAGATTTAACTTATTTAACGAATAATAAACATACAAAAATCAGGTCAGATTGTAGTGGCGATCCGGCGCCAGTTTCTCCGGTAAGGGATGCTGGCCGGTCATATCCAGCAGGTTGCGCTCAATGGTGTTACACATCGCGTTCAGCGGCAAATCGTTGGCTGCGGTACCGAACGGGTCCTCCAGCTCTTCCGCCAGCGAATCCCACGACAGAAAGGTGTAGGAGATAAACACCGACACGAACGGCGTCATATAGTGAAGATCGCCGACCAGCGCAAACGGCAGCAGCGTACAGAACAGATACACGGTGCGCTGCAAAATGAGCGTGTAGGCAAAGGGCACCGGGGTGCTGGCGAGGCGCTCACAGCCGCCCAGCGCGTGCCCCAGCTCATCAAGCTTATTGTCCATCAGGCTGAAGGTGACATCGCCGATCTTCCCTTCTGCGCGCAGGCGCCCAAGCTCATCGCCTGCCAGCAGCAGAATGCGGTTGGTTGGCATCGAACTGGCGAGAATTTCCGCCACGCTTTGCGCCGGCAGCAGACGCGCTAAATCGGCGCTCGGATCCGTCTTGCGCAGCTGATGCTTCAGGCTCCAGCTAAACGCCACCAGGTAGCTCACCAGGCGTTGATGGGCTGCGCTTTCGGCCGGCAGGATATTCTTCAGCTGGCGCACCAGCGTTCTCTGGGCAATCAGCACCGTTCCCCACAAATTGCGCGCTTCAACAAAGCGGTTGTATCCGGCGCTATTGCGAAAGCCAAGAAAAATGGCAATGGCGATCCCCAGCAGGCTAAACGGCGCGACGGTAAGATGGATACCCAGCTGTTCGTACCATTGATAGCTGATGATCGCGATAATCGACATCATCAGGTTAAGCAGCAGGCGAAAGACGATTTTTGACAGCACGGAGCCGTGCCAGTCAAACAAGCGAAGGAACCAGTGTTGTTCTGGCCGGATAATCATTGTTTTACTTCCTGAAGTTTCGAACGAATAATAGATACTTTCTATTATGCGATTGCCTTTTTATATTGTTTAAAAACACGACACGGCGTCAGCCGGCTATTTATCAGCGATGAAAGAATAGCCGCTGGATTATGGTCCTTTTTTATTTCACAGGCAATATTATCCGCAGGCTGACAAAGCCCTTAAGTGTTCAGGGGAATAACCTAAGCGATAATCGCGTCGCTATCCGAGCGGCAAGGGTCAATATGAATCATCATATGCAGCACGTTTTGGCTGTTTAGCACCCGCGCGCGGGCCAACAGCGCAATATCGTGCCCTTCCGCCACCGATAAATCTCCCGGCACCTCGATATGTACATCGACCAGGATCCCATCGCCGGCGCGTCGGGTTTTCAGGTCATGCAGCGCCACGACGCCGGGCGTTGCCAGAATAGTGGTGATTATCTGCTGCTCGCTGTCGCTATCCACTGACCGATCCATCAAGTCATGGAGGGCGTCATACGAAAAGGTATAGCCCATGCGGGTGACCAGCGCGCCGACGGCCAGCGCGGCCACCGGATCGAGCCAGGCGAAGCCGGCCAGGTTACCGATGATGCCGACCGCGACCACCACCGACGAAGCGGCATCCGAGCGGGCGTGCCAGGCGTTGGCAATCAGCATGGACGACTGAATTTGTTTAGCCGCCCTGAGCATGTAGCGGAATAACATCTCTTTGGCGGTCAGCGCGGCGAGCGCCACCCACAGAGCGGTAATATGCACGCTCGGGATAGACGCCGGATGCAGCAGTTTGCCGCAGGCGGACCACAGCATACCCGCGCCAACCAGTAACAGCAGCGCGCTAATCACCAGTGAAGCGCCGTTTTCATAGCGCCGGTGTCCGTAGTGATGATCGCTATCCGAGGGTTTGCCGCTTTTTTTATTGGCCAACAGCACGACGAAATCAGCGACTAAATCGGAAAGAGAATGAATACCATCGGCAATTAATCCCTGCGAACCGGAAAAAACGCCCGCCAGAACCTGGGCGCTGGATAAAAAAAGATTGACCACCACGCTGACCAGCGTCGTTTTACGCGCAACCTGGGCGCGCTGACCATCGTCAGTCATTTTCGCCATGATGACTTCCCCGTAAAAAAAGAAATAACGTACGCGATTTGGCTTAATTTTTCCTGAATAATCCGCCGCCGTTAAGAGAATATTTACTTATTTTTATTGCTGTCAAATATATAAATGAGAATAGTTTGTTTTTAAAAAATATAGCCATGACAATAATAGCCATGGCTATATTTTTGGCGTAAAAACGCAGCCTGAATAATTAAAACTGATTCATCCGGCGCATTGCGCAATGATACGCGCCGTTACGCACCGACGCGCGCAGTACGCGGGCGACGCCGTGTACCGCAATTCGTGCGCTGTGCCGCTGCAGCGCGCTCATCGGCAAATTGAGCATCGCCTGCGCCCACGGCGGCAGCAGGTCAATCCCGGCGCACATCATCATTCGCCCGACGGGCTGACTCAGGCGCCCCGGCAGGCGGGTCGATAGCAGGACGTCGGCAACTTCCTGCGTTCGCTCATCGCAGCGCAGCGTTGGGCGCATATCCTGCAGGTAGTCGGCAACCTGTCGCGGCGTTACCGGGATATCCCGAGCGCCAAGGCGGCGGGCAATTTCGGCGGCCTCCTGATAATACTGCTCCTGGCGGGCGGCGCTGACCACGGTCCGCTTGTAGCGCAGGTGCGAGGCCATAAAGCTGCTGCATTCGGCGACATGAACCCAGGTGAGCAGCGCCGGGTCGCTGGCCTGATAGGGCGTGCCGTCTTTATCCTTGCCGCTCACCCGCAGGTGGATCCCCTGCACTTTTGCGATCAGCCGTTCGGCGTCGGCGGTGGTACCAAAGGTGGTGGCGGAAATAAACTGGCTGGTACGGCGCAGGCGGCCAAAGATATCTTCGCGGAAATTTGAGTGATCCCAGACGCCCGCCAGTGCCAGAGGATGCAGCATCTGTAACAGCAGCGCGCTGACGCCGCCGCAGAGCATGGAGGTAAAATCGCCATGAACCTGCCAGATGGCCGACTGCGGACCAAATAGCCCCGGTTCGCCTTTGGGGTGTTCAAAATCGATCTCTTTTAGCGCCATGCCGGTTAAGCCCAGAACCTGAGCTTCAATCATTCCGCGTATGCTGGTCATTACCCACCTGCTCTGATCCGTGAGCGAGAAAGATAGCATTTATTAACGCCGGGGGCATTTGCCAACGATGGCTTTTAGGGCAGGAGCGCCCGCCGATAGCGGGCGCCAGTGAGCTTATGGATTGAGCTGGTAGTCGAGGCTTATCTCCGCGTTCAGCACCTGCGACACCGGGCAACCGGCTTTGGCTTTTTGAATGATGCCGTCAAACGCATCGGCCTCAATGCCTGGCAGCACAATTTTACTCTGCAGCGCGATTTGGGTGATGGCAAAGCCGCCGCCGGACTTATCCAGCGTCACCACCGCCACGGTATCAATGGAGGTGGCGGTGTAGCCCTCTTCGCTCAGCATCAGCGAGAGCGCCATGGAGAAACAGGCGGCATGGGCGGCCCCGATAAGCTCTTCCGGGTTGGTGCCCTTGACGCCTTCGAAACGGGTGTTAAAACCATAAGGCTGCTGGTTCAGCGCGCCGCTCTCGGTCGAGACGGTTCCTTTTCCGCTTTTCAGATCCCCTTCCCAATGCGCCTGACCTTTCTTATGGATTGCCATAATATCGCTCCTTTTTTGATATGAAAGGGTTAAGTATAGAACCCCCTAAGGCATTTGGGCGGCGCGCGGCGTTTTTCAGATCAATCCGTCGGGATATTTTTACTCATATTAACGCCGGTAACGCGGAAACCCGCGGCGTCGTAGAGATGGCGCGCGCGCTGATTATCCCCGGCCACGCGCAGTTTAATTTGGCCGATCCCCTGGCTTTTCAGCGCATGCTCAAAAGCCGCCATCGCTTGTTTACCCAGGCCCTGTCCCTGAAACGCCGGATAAATATAAAAATCGCAGATAAAGGCGGAGCGCATTTCTTCGTCAGGCTTGTACCAGAGATAGCCGACCCGCTTTTCTGCGCCGTCACTGTCATCGAATAAGCAGCATAAAACCTGGCCGCGAGTATTGACGCCGTCGGGCAGATCCGCGGCGATTTCGCGCTGCGCCTGGGCTAACGCGGCCGCCGGCGAGAGCGCGTAATTGGCGGAGATTTCCGCCGCGTAGTCGGGGATAAAGTAGTCGAGATACGCGGGGTATTCCATATCGCGCATTGGGCGAAGCACTATCATTAAAGGGTTCCTTTTATATCGTGAGTTTGCGCCAGTTTCTGCTGAATATCACCGAGAAACAGCGGCAGCGCGGTTGGCTGATAGTCCCGAGAAAGGTAAATACCATATACGCTTAGCGCTTTTGGCCGCCAGGCCGGTAAAACCTGTTTCAGCGCCCCGCTGTTGAGCGCCCGCTGCGCCTCCAGCTCCGGCAGCATCGCGATGCCGCAGCCGGCGACCGCCGCCTCCATCAGCAGCGAGGAGATCCCGGCGCTAAGGTTGCCGGAAACCGCCACCGCCACGCTTTCGCCGCTGGCGTCGCTAAACTGCCAGGTCTGGCTGGCAAAATGGCTGTAATGCAGGCAGTTGTGACGAGCGAGATCTTCCGGCGTTTGCAGCGGACCGTTCTGCTGAAGCCAGCGCGGCGACGCGCACAGCACCGAACGACACACGCCAAGGCGGCGGGCGATAGCCCCGGGCTCCGGATTGTCGGTGATCCGAATCGCCACGTCGATCCGTTCGCCGATCAGGCTGACCGGGTGATTATTGATATCCAGCTCAAGGCGCAGCTGCGGATAACGGGCGAGAAAATCGGGTAGCAGCGGCGAAATCAGCTGCATCGCCGTAAAGTGAGCGCAGGCGACGCGCAGCGTCCCGCTGGGGATCGCACGCTCGCTTTGCCCGGCGATCTCATCCGACAGCTGCGTCAGGGTGCGCGTTTTTTGCAGCACTTTTTCCCCCGCAGCCGTGAGCGTCAGTTTGCGAGTTGAGCGATGGACCAGCCGGGTTCCCGCCCACTGCTCCATCTGTTCCAGATAGCGGCTGACCATCGGACGCGACATCCCCAGCGCGCGGGCGGCGGCGCTTAAGCTCCCCAGTTCACAAATGCGCATATACACCTGCGCGGCAATTACCCGATCCATAACTGATTTCCATCTGCACGTTTTATGAAACTCAGCATCTCTTTTTTCAGGAATTTTCGCAAATCATGAAATCCGTACAATAGCGCTCATTCACCTGACCAAGAGAAAACGAATATGAAATTATCTGCCCTTGCTATCGCGACCACGCTGTTCAGCACGTCAGTTCTGGCCGCGCCCCTAACGCTGCAAACCTACAACCCGCAGGAGAACGGCATTTTCGCGGTTAACTCCACCCTCGCCTCCGGCCCGCATGAAGCGGTGCTGTTTGACGCTCAATTCAGCGTCAAAGATGGCGAGAAGCTGGTTGAAATGATTAAGAAAAGCGGTAAAAAACTGACCCGCATCGTGATTACCTCCGGCGATCCGGACTTCTATTTCGGCCTCGAGCCGCTGGTGAAGGCTTTCCCGGATGTCAACGTGGTGGCGACCGCGGAAGTGGTTAAACACATTAACGCCACCAAAGCGGCCAAACTGGCCTACTGGGGCCCGCAGATGAAGGACGGCGCGCCGAAGCAGGTTTACGTCCCGCAAGCGCTGACGGCAAACACCTTCACCATCGACGGCGAAAAGGTTGAGATCCGCCAGCCGCAAAATTATGCCGCCTATGTCTGGATCCCGGCGAATAAAGCCATTCTTGGCGGGACCGGCGTGGCGTGGGGCATGCACGTCTGGACGGCGGATACCCAGAGCGTCGAAAGCCGCCAGCAGTGGATAAGTACGCTCGACGAGATGGCCGCGTTGCATCCGCAGCAGGTGATCCCCGGCCATTACCTGGGGACTCCGCCCGCAGGCGACCGCGCAATTACCTTTACCCGCGATTATCTGACCCAGTTCGAGCAGGCGCTCAACGCGCACAAAGATTCCGCCGGCGTTATCAAGGCGATGAAACAGCGCTGGCCGGGACTCGCGGAAGAGAGTTCGCTGGATCTGAGCGCCAAAGTGAATACCGGCGAAATGAAGTGGTAAGACTGGCTAACGTGCGGGTCTTTCTGCCGGATGGCGGGTGACCTCCTGTCCGGCCGACGAACCGGGGTTCGCTAAAAAGACTGTTCTTAATCTGCCGACTCAACGTTGCTAAACCCGGCAAAATGGGCCACGATGATTATCGCCGCGCTAAAAATGCGCGGCGTACTTAAGGGTTAAATTTCGTCCGACACCCGTCGGGCTTGTCCTTGAAACCGACACAGGATAAAGGAGTAAGAATGAAATCGAACCAACAGGCACGTCATCTTCTTGGTCTGAACTACAAGCTTTCTCAGCAGAAAAAAGTGCTGCTGGAAGGCGATGCGGAAACCACGGTTAACCATGTTCGCGCCACCGGCCGCAAGCGCCGCGGTGGCTAACTTTTCAGCTAAATGATGATAAAAACACCGTCCTCTCCCCGGGATGGTGTTTTTTTAAGACTATCGGCCTCATGTTTACCCTCCTTTGATGCCTTCTGCTTTATACTCTGCCCGCTGCCATTCCCTGCCAGCCCCCCGCCTGTCGCCGCGCCCGGGCTGAAGCGATTATCAAGGAGTTAGTGCGATGCAATTCACTCATAAGAAAAACCGCTCTCTATACATCCCTTACGCCGGCCCCGTGCTGCTTGAATTTCCGCTGCTCAATAAAGGCAGCGCCTTCAGCATGGAAGAGCGCAGCAGCTTCAACCTGCTGGGCCTGCTGCCAGAAGTGGTCGAAACCATCGAAGAACAGGCTGAACGCGCGTGGATCCAGTACCAGGGATTTAAAACCGAGATCGACAAGCACATCTACCTGCGCAATATCCAGGATACCAACGAAACGCTGTTCTACCGCCTGGTCGGCAACCACCTCGACGAAATGATGCCGGTTATCTATACCCCGACCGTCGGCGCCGCCTGTGAACGCTTCTCTGAGATCTATCGTCGCGCCCGGGGCGTGTTTATCTCTTATCAGAACCGCAATAACCTCGACGATATTCTGCAAAACGTACCGAACCACAACGTTAAGGTTATCGTGATGACCGACGGCGAACGTATTCTCGGCCTCGGTGACCAGGGTATCGGCGGGATGGGCATTCCTATCGGCAAACTGTCGCTGTATACCACCTGCGGCGGTATCAGCCCGGCCTACACGCTGCCGGTGGTGCTGGACGTCGGTACTAACAACCAGCAGCTGCTGGACGATCCGCTGTATATGGGCTGGCGCCACCCGCGCATCACCGACGACGAGTACTATCAGTTTGTCGACGACGTTATCCAGGCGATTAAAGCCCGCTGGCCGGACGTACTGCTGCAGTTCGAAGACTTCGCGCAGAAAAACGCCATGCCCCTGCTCAACCGCTATCGCCACGAAGTGTGCTCCTTTAACGATGATATCCAGGGAACCGCTTCGGTCACCGTCGGTACGCTGATCGCCGCCAGCCGCGGCGCGGGCAGCCAGCTGAGCGAGCAGAAAATTGTCTTCCTCGGCGCCGGCTCCGCGGGCTGCGGTATCGCAGAGCAGATCGTCGCGCAAATCCAGCGCGAAGGGTTAAGCGAAGAGGAAGCCCGTAAACGCGTCTTTATGGTTGACCGTTTCGGTCTGCTGACCGACGCCATGCCGAACCTGCTGCCGTTCCAGAGCAAACTGGTGCAAAAGCGTGAGCACCTGCAAGCGTGGGACACCACGAATGATGTGCTGTCGCTGCTCGACGTGGTGCGCAACGTCAAACCGGATATCCTGATCGGCGTTTCCGGGCAGCCGGGGCTGTTCACCGAAGAGATTATCCGCGAGATGCACAAGCACTGCCCGCGGCCAATCGTGATGCCGCTCTCCAACCCGACCTCCCGGGTGGAGGCCACGCCGCAGAATATCCTCAGCTGGACCGACGGCGCGGCGCTGGTCGCCACCGGCAGCCCGTTTGCCCCGGTCACCCTCAAAGGCAAACAGTACGTTATCGCCCAGTGCAATAACTCCTATATCTTCCCGGGAATTGGCCTCGGCGTTATCGCTTCGGGCGCATCGCGCGTGACCGATGAGATGCTGATGGCCGCCAGCGAAACCCTGGCGAAACATTCGCCGCTGGTGAATAACGGTGAAGGCCCGGTTCTGCCGGAGCTGAAGGATATTCAGAGCGTTTCACGCGCTATCGCGTTTGCGGTAGGCAAAATCGCCCAGGAACAGGGCGTGGCGGTGAAAACCTCCGCCGAAGCGTTGCTGCAGGCGATCGCCGATAACTTCTGGCAGCCGGAGTACCGGAACTACCGGCGCACGTCGATTTAACCGGAAGATGAGTCATACAGGGGGCCTGCTTTGCAGGCCTTTTTTTATTCTCATCTGGTCAAAACCACTTTCTCCCTCTACACTGCCAGCACCCATCAACTCACTGAATAAAAAAGGAGGATCCCATGTCGTACTGTGAAATGTTTTTTTCACGTGCATTTGGCGATCGCACCTGCTCAAGCGTTATCGGTATCGTGCTGCGATAACTTCAGCTTGAGCGAAGAAACCATAGACTAACTCCCTTCCCTCGGGCTTACCGGGTTATCGTCAGCGATGTTTGACGAGGCATTCACATGCCTGTAACTCTTGAGTAAGTTCACAATGAGCACATTACTAACTGCACAATCTCTTCATGTTGATACGGCGTTTGGCCCGCTGTTCACAAACCTCTCCTTTACCCTGAAAAAAGGCGACCGTATTGGCCTGATTGGCTATAACGGCTGCGGAAAAAGTACCCTGCTACAGGTGCTGGACGGCACGATCGTGCCCAGTTCGGGCTGCGTGGCGTTGGCCAGTCACTGTCTGATGGCGCGTGTGGAACAGCATCTACCCGATGCGCTGTTAGCGCAGCCCCTGCTGCAGGTAGTACTGGCGAAACTTCCCGCCCCTGAGCGTGAGAGTCAGCGCTGGCAAGCGGAGAGGCTATTGGCAGAGATGGGCTTTACGCCAGATGAGGCCGCGCAGCGGGCGTCAACCCTGAGCGGCGGTCAGCATACCCGGCTGCTGCTTGCCAGGGCGCTGATTCAGCAGCCGGATCTCCTGCTGCTGGATGAGCCGGGAAACCATCTCGACCTGCCGACCCTCCTGTGGCTGGAAAGCTTCCTGCAAACCTGGCAGGGGAGCTTCGTTCTGGTGTCGCATGATAATATCTTATTGGATGCTGTAACTAATTCCAGTTGGATCCTGCGCGACAGAACGCTGCACGCCTTCTCCCTGCCCTGCAGCGCCGCCCGCCGGGCGCTGGAAGAGCAGGACGCCAGCGATGCGCAGCGCCATAAAGCCGAGCAAAAGGAGATCGACCGGGTCGCCGCCAGCGCCAAACGGCTGGCTATCTGGGGTCGGACCTATGACAACGAAGATCTCTCCCGCAAAGCCAAGCAGATGGAGAAGCAGGTTCAACGCCTGAAGGAGAGCCAAACCGAGCTGACCATGGGCACCCCCTGGCGGCTGGCGCTCCACGGCGACATGCTGCGGGCTGACCGACTGCTGGAGATGGAACAGCTCCCCGTTCCCCCCGCGCCCGGTCTACCGGCCCTGTTTACCGCGGGCCTGGCTCGCCTGAAAAGCGGCGATCGGGTGGCGGTGATGGGCCGTAACGGCGGCGAGCGTTCGCGCCTGCTGTTCGTCGGCCTCTCTCTGGCGCGCTATAGCCTGCTGCTGCTGGATGAGCCCACCAACCATTTAGATATGGATGGCAAAACGGCGTTGGCGGCTACGCTGCGCGACTATCCCGGCGGCCTGCTGCTGGTGAGCCACGATCGCGAGCTCATTAACCGCAGCTGCAATCGCTTCTGGCTTATCGACGAGCGCGGGCTGAGCGAATGGCACAGCAGCGAAGAGGTGTATGAGATTTTGCGCACCGCCGTTCGTCGTCCGGCGACGCAGGCCGTGACGGTGAACAGTAGCGAACCGGAGGAGGACCAGGATGCGCTGCTGGAGCGGTTAGTCACGCTTGAGCAGCTGCTGGCCGACGATCTGGCGCGCAAACCAAAACATCAAAAACCGCAGTTGCAGGCGCAGTGGCGCAAGGAGATAACAACGATTGCGACGTTATTAGGCTAACAGGCGCTCTCCCGGCGCGGCGATCCGCGCCGGGAGATTATTCCGCGCCGGCAGGCGAAGCCGGTTTGACCCGACTAAACTGCTGCTCGGTCATCATCCGCCCCCACTGATCCCCCTGCCACGCTTTATCCAGCGTAAAGCCAAAGGATTCATACAGCCTGCGGGCGGCGTTCAGCCCGCTGAAGGTCCACAGCCGCACCGCGGCGAAGTTCTGGCTATCGCAAAAGGCCATCGCTTCATTCAGCAGACGTCGGCCAACGCCGCTTCCCCGGCAGCTATCGTCAAGGATAAACCAGCGCAGATGCGCTTCATTATTACCAAGATCCTCGCCGTCAATCGCCACCGATCCGACAATCTGCTCACCCTGAACGGCAAGCCAAACCCGGTTGCACGGTTTCTCAAGACGACCGGAAAACTCCGCTAGCCCGCTGGCCACTTTGCTCTCGAAAAAGTGACCAAATTCATAATGCTTCGCATAGTACTCGCCGTGCATCTGCGTAATGCGGCCAATCATTCCCGGACGATAGCCGGTAACGATATCAATCCTGGCGGTTAAGTCGATCATTTTATCTCCTCGTCAGAGCCAAGTGAGGCAATGGCCTCCCTTGGTACCCCTTGTCATCAGGCACAACAACGATCGTTCCATGAATCACGATAGACAATATTACCCTCCGTATACTTCCATGTAATTGCTTCATAACGCAATTCAAGCGTTTCAAGGTGAGTACTACTCATACCGTTAGGAGACAGGAATGGTGCGACCGTTGTGAATTTGACGTTTTCAAGAATGATATTGAAATACTCGGCCTCGATGCCCGATTCCAGAATGCGGTACATCTTAATTGTAGCCTTTTTCATGGTCCGGCCTTCACAGACCGCGCGGTATAGAAGTGGTGTTGTCTGATCAAATTCTTTCACTATCGTTATAGGGCGGTGAACGCGTGTACCTGTAAGTTTTCCCCAGCTCGGGTCAACCGGAATAGTGACACCGTGAGAGAATGATTTTAATTCGATTGAACCCAGGCGAAGTGGCATTAGGCAACTGCCAACAATCGGCGAACCATTTTCATCTTCGAGCCATAAATGTGCGGGTGTAGACATAGCATTTCCTTATAAATAAATGTCAAACAATGCTAAATTTTGATGTTTTGATGATTACCATTTCACGTATCGATAAAAAACAACGATCACAAAAATGCAGAATATGGGGACAGGCCATATTGGTCCATCAGGGAAAATTTGAAAAAGGACAATTGCAAATAAAAGTGTCAATAAGGCAGGACCGTACATCGATATCAATGACCTGAATATCCGTCTGAAAAACCTTTTAATAAGACTCATCATGATTATCGAATCATCCTGGTGATGATGTCTGCAATCTCACCATCCGATACCCATTGTGCATTAAACGCCTCAGCTCGTTCAAACAATGGCTCTATCAGGAAGTACATCATTTCCAGCTCTTGTGCATATAGCGCCGAGTAGTACGCTGGACAAGTAATATGAAGACGACGCGCACTATCTGCCGCTTTCTGCACAACGCCATATAAACCAATAACCCCAACAACACCTCCCGCTCTTCTCCCTGCCAGTGCACTGAGTTCAAGGCTTAAATTCATGCCTGCAGCGACAAATGATGCTGTTGCTAAAGCAAATCCTGTATTTGTGAGTGAACTTGCGGCAATATGAATATTTACTGCCATTAACAGTTGTTTGATGTGCTCTAGTTGATCGGACGTTTTGTATCGGAATACTTCTTCAAAGTAAATCCTAAGCATTTCATACACAACATCTCCATGTCTTATAATATGATAAACGCCTTTAGTAAATCGGATATCTTCGGACTTTTGTTTCTGGCATACGTCCTGATATTCATCAGTAAAGCAGGATGTATAATACAGCACACGCATTGCGCCTGCACCGATCCTTTCAATCTGATTTGATACGTCTTTTCCTACATCCTTTAATGCGTGGTCGAGTTTTAACGCAAGAATTTTATTAGCCTGCAAATAACTTATAACTTCATTTCTGTAGTACATAGCCGCTCCTTGCTTATTTCATTAAATCCGGTTAACCATTATTTCCCACGAGAAAGCGTCCGATAGACCGTGGGGCGGGAGACGGAGAATAATTCAGCCAAGTACTCGCCGCTTCCGCGCATCATGCAAAGCTCTTTCTGCTGTTTATCTGACAGCTTCGGCTGCTTCCCCCGCAGTTTTCCTTTAGCCCGGGCGATGGCCATCCCTTCGCGCGTGCGAAGACGTATCAGGTCGCCTTCAAACTCGGCAAACGTCGCCAGCACATTAAAGAACATCTTACCCATCGGATCTGCAGGGTCGTAGAGGCTGTTGCCCAGCGCCAGCTTCACGCCACGGGCCTGAAGGGCATCAGCAATATCTCTTGCATCCGGAACTGAACGGGCCAGCCTGTCCAGTTTCGGTACGACCAGCGTGTCTCCCTGGCGAACTGCCGCCTGAGCCAGATCCTGGCGGTCAGTTGAACATCGGGCATAGCCAATGCGTATTTCTGTCATAAATATGTACGTATAAGGGCCGTGAAAGAGATTTATATCGTACCAGTGATATGAGACAACGTCAGCAGTGAGATTGACCTGGACTTATTACCCGTGAAAAAAGCAATTTCGAGCGCATCGTCGCCACGCTGGGGCTGAAGAAAAGGACGCAGGGTAACGGAAATTTCGGCGGTTCCGGCGTAGTCCCCCGTATTACCTCACTCTGCGGAGAATAAAGCGAAGAAAAAGCGACAGGCACCGGGCGATGCCTGTTTTTCCGCTTATTGCGGATTTTTCTCTTTCCAGGCATCCCATGCCGCTTTAATTTCTTGCTTCGCGGCGGCGGCATCGTTAAAGCCGTACAGCTCCACTTTTTTACGCCCTTCCGGCAGCTGTTTGTAAACGCGGAAGAAAGCCTGCAAACGCTCCTGCTCGATTTTCGGCAGATCGCCGATGGTGTTGATGTCATCGTAGGTTGGGTCGATTTTGCTTGCCGGAACGGCAATGATTTTGTCGTCCTTCTCGCCGCCATCAATCATCTTGAGCACGCCAATCGCGCGCAGCTTAATCAGCGTTCCCGGCGCCATCGGCGCGCGGGTATAAAACACCACGTCCAGCGGATCGCCATCCCCTGCCAGGGATTGCGTCAGCGAACCGTAGTTAGCCGGATAGGCCACCGGCATTGACTGGAAACGATCGGCGATTAGAAAGCCGGTTTTGGCGTCGGTTTCATATTTGATAATGCCGCCCGCGGGAATTTCAGTCACGGCATAAAACTCTTCAGGATTGTTTTTCGGCTGCGGGAAATCCAGTACGTTCTGCGCCTGAACGGTAGCTGAAAGCAGAAGGCCTGAGGCAAGGAGTGTTTTTACCAGATGCATTGTCGTGTCGCTCTATCGTAATAAGAAATTGAAAAGCAGAACGATAGAGGCCGCAAATGAAGCGTGTATGACGTAACGATGACAGTGATGTGACGCGAATTTCATTAATAATTCTGATTAAAAAATCGGCGCACCAAGCTCACCCCGGCAAGGAATATCTATTATTCCCTTGATTTAATGAAGATTTAAGCTAAACCTTAGCATGCGTAAAAAACAAAATTGTGTTAATACGCTTATGTTCAATAAGGAGAACAGAATGAAAGCTGCTGTCGTCACGCAAGATCATCAGGTCAATGTTACGGAAAAAACGCTTCGTCCCCTGCAACATGGCGAAGCCCTTTTAAAAATGGATTGCTGCGGCGTATGTCACACCGACCTGCACGTTAAGAACGGCGACTTTGGCGATAAAACCGGGGTCATTCTGGGCCATGAAGGCGTGGGCGTTGTGCAGCAGGTCGGCCCCGGCGTTCATTCTCTGAAGCCGGGCGATCGCGCCAGCGTGGCGTGGTTCTTCGAAGGCTGCGGGCATTGTGAATATTGTAACAGCGGCAACGAAACGCTGTGTCGCTCGGTGAAAAATGCCGGTTACACCGTGGATGGCGGTATGGCGGAAGAGTGTATCGTCATGGCCGATTATGCGGTCAAAGTGCCGGACGGGCTCGATTCTGCGGCGGCCAGCAGCATCACCTGTGCGGGCGTCACCACCTATAAAGCGGTCAAAGTCTCACATATCAAACCCGGCCAGTGGATTGCCATTTATGGCCTCGGCGGCCTCGGCAATCTGGCGCTGCAGTATGCCAAAAACGTGTTTAACGCCAAAGTCATCGCCCTTGACGTTAATGATGAACAGTTGAAGCTGGCCGCGGAAATGGGCGCGGACCTGACCATCAACTCCCGCAGCGAAGACGCAGCCAAAATTATTCATGAGAAAACCGGCGGCGCGCATGCCGCGGTGGTAACCGCCGTCGCCAAAGCGGCGTTTAACTCAGCGGTGGATGCGGTTCGCGCGGGTGGACGCGTGGTGGCGGTAGGCCTGCCTCCGGAAGCGATGAGCCTGGACATTCCGCGTCTGGTCCTCGACGGTATCGAAGTGGTGGGTTCGCTGGTCGGTACCCGTCAGGACCTGACCGAAGCCTTCCAGTTTGCCGCGGAAGGGAAAGTCGTACCGAAAGTGACCCTGCGTCCGCTGGACGATATCAACGCCATCTTCAAAGAGATGGAACAGGGACAGATTCGCGGCCGTATGGTCATTGATTTCCGCCGCTAATCTTCGGACCTCTCCCGCTACGGGAGAGGTTTAATTGTCCCTTTACACGCACGGCCCCGTTGCGCAACCGTACATCATCACCAGCGGAAATAGCGGCACCAGCGGAATCAGGGCAATCTCTCCCAGAGGGCTAATGGTCTGCGTTTTATCGTTAATTGACACGACGACGGGTCTGGCAAGCCGATAAGCGTCATCCAGCTCATTGGGATCAACGGTTGACCAGAAACCGGTCGCTTTAAACAGTACGCCAAGATGGTCGTTGTCCAGCGCGGTCGCGTGATACTGGCTGGTTAACAGACTTAGCTGACTGGCATCCAGCCTTCGCTTGTCGAGCACCACCAGATATTCCGCAACAACCTCATGCTGTTTCACGACAAAATTCACCCGTACGCCGGATGCGACCTTATTGAAGCGTTCGTAGAAAGTATTATAACGCTGGTACTCCTGCGGCACCCCTTTACGGAAGAATCGATAGCTGTATTTGTTTGAATTGGCAATAATGCCCGACTCAATAGGTTTAACCTTAATAATGGTATCGGTAGAGGGCAAATTGGGTGCGCTGGTACAGCCTGCCAGCACCGTCATCGCCAACATCAGTAAATACTTCAGCATCGTCGCTATCCCTTTATTACGCTGACTATCTCTCAGTCATTAAATTATCCAGCACGAGTTTCAGCTGAAAGGCATGTAAATACCAGCCCCTAAAAATCGAGCCGGGTATAAATGCTTTTTATGCAAATGCTTAGCGCAAATCCTTACTTCCTTTGTTAAAACGCGCGCCCGATGATGGCCAAACAAGAGATAACAAAGGAATTCACCATGCACACCCGTTTTCGCCTGCCCGCGCTGGCGGCATTGTTTTTGAGCGGCGCGTTTTCCGCGTGGGCCGCCGACGCGCCGGTTAAAGGCGGCACGTTAATTTATCTGGAGCAGCAGCCGCATACCAATCTTTATCCCCCGGCCGGAGGCTTTTACCCTAACGGCGGTATTCTTAATCAAATAACCGATAAGCTGACCTGGCAAAATCCAAAAACCTTACAAGTCGAACCGTGGATAGCCGAAAGCTGGAGCGCCAACGCGGATAAAACCGAATATACCTTTAAGATTCGCCCTGGCGTCACCTTTTCTGATGGCACCCCGCTTGACGCCAATGCGGTTGCCAAAAACTTTGATACCTACGGTCTCGGTAATAAAGCGCACCGCCTGCCGGTGTCCGAGGTGATTAATAACTACGATCGCAGCGAAGTCATCGATCCGCTGACGGTTAAGTTCTACTTTAAAAAGCCCTCGCCGGGATTTCTGCAGGGCACCGCGACCATCGGCTCCGGGCTGGTTTCCCTGAGCACCCTGGCGCGAAATTTTGAAGAGCTGGGCGACGCCCGCCATATTATTGGCTCCGGGCCTTTTACGGTTAAAGATGAAAAGCCGGGACGTGAACTCGCTCTGGTCGCACGTCAGGATTATCAATGGGGGCCGAAAAGCCTCGCCCAGCAGGGGCCAGCGAATCTCGACGGCATAACCTATATCGTCACCCCGGAAGATGGCGTACGCGTTGGCGCGCTGCTGGCAGGCCAGGCCGATTTTATTCGCCAGGTGCAGGCCTATGATGAAAAGCAGGCAACCGATCGGGGCTTTAAAATCTATGCCGCCCCGACGCGCGGCGTTAACGACAGCCTGAGCTTCCGCCCGGATAATCCGCTGGTTGCCGACCTGCGCGTTCGTCAGGCGCTGCTGCACGCCACCGACGCCAGACAGGTGGTTGAAACCCTGTTCTCCGCCAACTATCCGCAGGCGACCTCCGTCGTCGCCAGCACCGCGGCCGGATACGTTAACCTCAGCGATAAGCTGGTTTTCGATCCGGCCAAAGCGAAACAGCTGCTTGATGAGGCGGGCTGGAAACCGGCCGCCGACGGTATACGGGTCAAAGATGGCCAGCGCCTGGCATTAACCGTCTATGAATCCCTGCCCCAGCCGCAAAACAAAGAGGTACTCCAGCTTGTCGCCCAGCAGTGGCGCCAGGTCGGCGTTGCGCTGGCGGTCAAAGCCGGTGATGCCGGCAGCCGTACGCTGGACAGCCTCGACCCGTTGAAAACGCCGCTTACCGTGTCGGAAGTGGGCCGCGCCGACCCTGACGTGGTGAAAAGCATGTTCTTCCCCGCTAACCGCGACGCGCTGCTGCAAAAAGGCGGCTCCAGCGACAAAGTCCAACGCTTCCGCGACGATAAGCTCAACGCGCTGCTGACCGCGATCTCAGCCGAAGTCGAGCCGCAAAAACGCCTCCAGCTCACCGGCGACGCCCAGCGCTACCTGCTGGACAACGCCTACGTGATCCCGATATTTGAAGAGCCGCAGGTCTTTGCCGGCGCGCCGTGGGTGAAAGGCGTCAGTTTTGAAGCGGTAGGCCGCCCGTCGTTCTACGGCGCGTGGCTGGAAAAGCACTAAGGAGCCCGCGATGAGCCACTATCTTCTGCGGCGGTCCGGTCAGGGTTTACTGGTGCTGTGGGCCGCGTTTACCCTCTCCTTCGTCCTGTTACAGGTGCTGCCCGGCGATGCGGTACTGATCAAGTTTCAGAATCCGGATCTGGGGCTCAGCCCTGAGCAGATCGCCGAAATGCGCCTCGCCTACGGGGCCGATAGCCCGCTGTGGAGACAGTACTTCCACACGCTGATGGCCATGCTGCGTGGCGATTTTGGCTATTCGCTGCAGGCCGGGCTGCCGGTCAGCGCGCTTATCGCCAGCAACCTGCCGGAAACATTAAGCCTGGCGCTGCCCGCCTTTGCTCTGGCGGTGGCGCTGGCCTTCGCCCTCGCCTTCGCCTCACGGCTGCCGGGCCTGCGCTGGCTCAGCAACGCGCTGCAATCCCTGCCGGCGCTGTTTATCTCGCTGCCGACGTTCTGGCTCGGCATCGCCCTGATTCAGATTTTCTCCTTTCAGCTGCGCTGGATCCCGGTGATCAATCCCGGGCCGATTGAGGGGCTGATTTTGCCCATTATTGCCGTCGCGGTGCCGATTTCCGCTCCGCTGGCGCAAATCCTGATGCGCAGTCTGGATCAGGTCGCCGCGCAGCCGTTTGTCGCCGTTGCCCGTGCCAAAGGCCTGAGCGAAACCGGCGCCCTGTGGCGGCACGTTACCGGCAACGCCCTGCTGCCGGTGCTCAATATCGCCGGTCTGCTGCTGGGGGAACTGATCGCCGGCGCGCTGATTACCGAAACCGTGTTTGGCCGCGGCGGTCTGGGGCTGCTGACGCAGCAGGCCGTCAATAATCAGGATATCGCGGTACTGCAGGCGGTGGTGATGATCTCTGCCCTCGGTTTCGTGCTGATTAACCTGCTGGTCGACCTGCTGATGCCGCTGTTCGACCCGCGCCTGAAAACCGTTATCGGAGGTGCCGTATGAGCCTGGTGGATTACGCAACCGCCGCGCGCCGCCGCACGTCAAACTGGCGTACACGGCGCGTCCAGCCCGGTCTGCTGCTGGCCTGGGCGGTGATGATCGTTGCCGCGCTGATGGCTATCGCTCCGCAGCTGTTTACCGACTATAGCCCGCTGGAAGGGTTCCCCGGCGCCCAGCGGCTGGCCCCGCAGGCCGGCCACTGGCTGGGAACCGACCAGCTGGGCCGCGATCTGTGGAGCCGCATCGTCTTCGGCGCCGTTCATTCGCTTTCCGCCGCGCTGGCGGCGGTGGCGATCGGCCTGTTTATCGGTACCGCGCTGGGCACGCTGGCCGGCGCGCTGGCGGGACGCGTGGAGTCGGCAATCATGCGCCTGGTCGACGTGCTGCTGGCGATCCCCTCTTTATTGCTGTCGCTGACGGTCATCATTCTACTCGGTTTCGGCACGCTCAACGCCGCCGTCGCGGTAGGCGCGGCGGCCGTCGCCAGCTTTGCCCGCCTGGCGCGAGCGGAGGTGGTCCGCGTACGCCACAGCGACTTCGTCGAAGCGGCCTACGGCAGCGGCGGCACCTTTTTCGCCGTTTTCTGGCGGCATATTCTGCCCAACTCGCTCACCGCGGTGCTGGCCTTTGCCACCCTCCAGTTCGGCCAGGCCATTCTGGCGCTCTCGACCCTGAGTTTTCTCGGCTACGGCACGCCGCCGCCGGTCCCGGAGTGGGGTCTGCTGATCGCCGAAGGCCGCAACTATCTCTCCACCGCCTGGTGGCTGACCACCCTGCCCGGTATTGCGGTGATTGCGGTCGTGCTCGCCGCCAACCGTATTAGCCGTCAATTTAGCGGAGAACGCCGATGAATGTTTTAAGCGTAGAGCATCTGCGCATCAGCTATCGTTCACAGCGTGAATGGCGCGAGGTCGTGCACGACGTGAGTTTTCAGGTCAAACGCGGCGAAATGCTGGCGTTTGTCGGTGAATCCGGCTCGGGTAAAACCACCACCGCGCAGGCGATTATTGGCCTGCTGGCGGATAACGCGCGCCGGGACAGCGGGCGTATCTTGATTAATGGCGAAGATATCAGCGGCTGGTCCGCTAAACGCCTCGACGGCCTGCGCGGCGCGCGGATTAGCCTGGTGCCTCAGGATCCGGGCAACTCCCTGAATCCGGTAAAAACCATCGGCGCGCAGGTGGGGGAAATCCTGCGTCTGCATCAAAAAAGCAGCGCCGCGGCGCGTAAAGCGCAGGTGCTGGCGCTGCTGACCAAAGTTGGGCTGAGCCACCCGGAACAGCGCCTCGATCAATATCCCCACCAGCTTTCAGGCGGTATGAAGCAGCGGGTGCTGATTGCGATCGCGATCGCCCTGAAACCCGACTTAATCATTGCCGATGAGCCCACCAGCGCCCTCGACGTGACGGTACAGAAGCGGATCCTCGACCTGCTGGATACGCTGCGCCGGGAGTCCGGCACGGCGGTACTGTTCGTCACCCACGATCTGGCGCTGGCGGCGGAACGCGCCGACCGTCTGCTGGTCTTTCGCCACGGCGAGATTCAGGAACAGGGTGCGACCGGCGACGTCATACGTACGCCGCAGCATACCTATACCCGCCAGCTGCTGAGCGATCTCCAGGGTTCGACGCTGACCATTGCCCCGGCCAGCGGGCGCGTACTGGCGACCCCGGCGATCCGCGTGGAGGGCATCAGCAAGCGCTTCTCATTAGGCCGCGCGCATTTGCAGGCGCTGGACGCCGTGAGCTTCGAGGTGAAGCGCGGCAGCACCCACGCGCTGGTCGGCGAGTCCGGCTCCGGCAAAACGACGCTTGCGCGGATCCTGCTGGGATTCGAAAAGGCCGATAGCGGCCATATCGCTATCGACGGTATCGATGCCGGGCATCTCAGCCGCGAGGCGCTCCGCCAGCTGCGGCGTAAAATTCAGTTCGTTTACCAGAATCCTTTTGCCTCGCTGGACCCGCGGCAAACGCTGTTTGAGATTATCGAAGAGCCGTTAAAAAACTTCGACCGCCTCAACGCCGAAGTGCGGCGCCAGCGCGTCGAAACGGTCGCCGCCCGCGTGGCGCTCGCTCCGGAGCTGCTGTCGCGAACCGCCCGTGAGCTTTCCGGCGGCCAGCGGCAGCGGGTGGCCATCGCCCGCGCCTTAATCCTTGAACCGACGATCCTTGTCCTCGATGAAGCGACTTCGGCGCTGGACGTCACGGTGCAGGCGCAAATTCTCGCGCTGCTGCAGCAACTTCAGCAGCAGCTGGGGCTGAGCTATCTGTTTATCACTCACGATTTGGCGACGGTGCGCCGTATCGCCCACAGCGTGACGGTGCTGCGGGCGGGCCAGGTGGTTGAACACGGCGACGTCAGCCGACTTTTCAGCGCCCCGCAGCATGACTATACCCGCGAGCTTATCGCCGCGATTCCCCATTTTTCATCCCCGAGCAAGGAGGTTGCATGACGCGTAAACGACTGGGCTTTTTCACCCGTCTGCTGGACCACGCCACGCCTAAAGAGCGCTACCGGCTGGCCACCGAGCAAATTCGCCACGCGGAACGCCTGGGATTCGACAGCGCGTGGATCGCTCAGCACCATTTTCATGAGCACGAAGGCGGCCTGCCGTCGCCGCTGGTCTTTCTCGCCCACGCCGCGGCGCACACCGAGCGCATTCGTCTTGGCACCGCCATTATCACCCTGCCCATGGAAAACCCGCTGCGGGTGGCGGAGGATGCGGCGGTGCTGGATCTGCTCGCCGATGGACGGCTGGAAGTGGGCTTCGGCTCCGGCGGCACCCCCACTTCGTTTTTACCCTTCGGGCTGACGATGGATCAGCGCAGCGCGGTGTTTGCTGAACACCTGCATCTGATTCAAAGCGCCTGGCGCGGGGATTCGCTCTCGCACCCGGATAATCATCTGTACCCTCAGGCGCCGCAGCTGGCGGAGCGCATCTGGATTGCCACTTTTTCCATTGAGGGGGCGGTTCGCGCGGCTCAGGTCGGGCACGGGCTGATGCTCTCGCGCACGCAGCCGCGTCCGGCCGGACAGCCCACGCTGCCGCTGGACGCTATCCAGAATCCGATTATTGACGCCTATCTCGCCGCGCTGCCGGCGGGCGTCGAGCCAAGAATCCTCGCCTCGCGGACGGCCTTTGTCGCCGATAGCCAGCAGTATGCGCTGCAGGTCGCTGAACCCGGCCTGCGCCAGCAGGCTGCCCAGCATCGCGCCGCAGGTCATGATATTATTGGTGACACTGTCACTGATTTTTTGCCGCAGCTTGACGCGCACGTTGGCGACCCGCAGCACGTCGCCGCTTCGCTGGCCCGCGATAGCGTCCTGCGGCGGGTAACCGATATTTCGTTTCAGGTGCACTCCGTTGAACCCTCGCACCGCGACACGCTTCGTTCCATTGAGCTGATCGCTCAGCATATTGCCCCGCAGATACGATAAGGAGTCACCATGACGCTCAGTCAGGATATATTGGCCGAACTGGCAGAAATTGCCCCCGATTCCGCCTTAGCGGCGGCGCGAGCCGTGCGCGAGGCGGCCACCCACCATGCTCAGGGAAGTTATGAAACGCTGTTTGGTCAGCAGGATAACGACTTTCCGCTCGACGAGCGTTTTGCCGTGGCCGCGCGGGTGGCGAAGCTGCATGAGAGCGATGCGCTGGCCGCCCACTACGCCGGCTTTGGCATTGCCGACCCCACATCGCCGCGGCTGGCGCCGGCGCTGGCCTTTGCCCGGCTGTTGACCTTTACGCCCGTGGAGGCCACGCCGTCGGCGCTTGAGGCCTTAATCCGCGCCGGATGGAGCCTGCGCGGCATCGTCACCCTCGCCCAGCTTATCGCGTTTGTCAGCTTCCAGAGCCGGCTGGTCGTCGGGCTGCGCCTGCTTAACGGCAAAAATATCCACGTCGCACAAACCCCGACGGTGGCGGGATTCTGGCATACCTCGCCGCAAACCATCAGCGGTAAGAAGGCGCCGGTGCACTTCACCCGCGATGAACTGCACTGGGAGCCCTGGCTGACGGCTAAACCACTGGCGGAATTCACCCCCGACGAGCAGGCGCTGCTGGCGAAATTTGGCCACAGCGATTCGCCCTACTTCCGCCTGCTGGCGCGCAACCTGCCGGTGCTGGAGCAGCGTACGTTAACCGACAAAGGGATCTTTTATACTCCCGGCGGCCTGCCGCGCGCTGAGCGCGAGCTGGCGGCAACGGTGGCGAGCAAAATCAACGGCTGTATTTATTGCGCCTCGGTGCATGCGCGCAAAGCGGCACAGCTGGCTAAAGATGAAACGGCGATAGAGACGCTGCTGGCGGTGACGCCGGGAGAGCAGTTAAGCGACGGGCAGACGCCGGGATGGCAGGCGCAGATCGATTTCGCCGCCGCGATTTCCGTTACCCCTCCCGCTCTGTCCGTTGACCACCTTGCCGCCGTCGAGCAACAGGGGCTGGATACCCTCGCCCGACTGGATTTACTGCAATCGGCGGCTTTCTTTGCCTGGGCCAACCGGTTAATGCTGACCCTCGGCGAGCCGTGGCAGGAATAGCTGCCAGCGGGCTTAATCAGGCCAGACGCCGCTGATGGCGGGCATAAATCAGCAGCGAACTGAGCGCAAGAAACGAAAGCAGCGCGGCCGGTAAGGCAACGAAACGCCAGCCAGGACCGGCCGTAATCATCATCCCGCCGAATAGCGCCCCAATGGCGCTGCCGAGATTAAAGGCGATCTGGCCGCCCGCCGCGCCCAGCATCTCGCCGCCCTTCGCATTTTGCAGCAGCAGAATTTGCAGCGGTGCCGACAGGGCAAACAGGGCCGCGCAGCAAATAAACGCGAGGGTTAATGCGGCGGCTTTATTCTCACCCAGCAGGAACAGAAGTAATAAGGTCACGACAATCACGCCATTCGTCACGGCGGCAATACGTAACGGGCTATAACGGACGGAGACTTTACCGCTAAATAAATTCCCCAGAACCATCCCCAGCCCCGCCAGCAGCATAATGGCTATGATGGCGCTCTCACCAAAACCAGAGACGTTAATCATAAACGGCTTAATATAGCTAAACCACGCGAATACGCCGGCATTGCCGAACATCGTCGCGGCAAAAATTAACCACGGTGCGGGCGATGTTAAAAAATGAAACTGCGAGCGCAATCGCGTCGTCGGTTTATCAAACAGCGTGGGCACCCACCAGGCGATGGCGACCAGTACGGCGATGTCAAACACCGCAATCGCCAGAAAGGTATAGCGCCAGCTAAACTGATGGCCGAGCCAGGTTCCGGCGGGAACCCCCAGCAAATTAGCGACCGTCATTCCGGCAATCATTCCCGCCACCGCGGCGGTGACCTTCCCCGGCGGCGCAATTTTCGACAGAACGATCGCCCCCACGCCAAAGAAGGCACCGTGCGGGAAACCGGAGATCAGGCGCCCCAGCGCCAGCATCGAATAGCTGGAAGATAACGTAAAGATGGCATTGCCGATAACGCACAGCGCCACGAGGAACAGCATCACCGATTTTAACGAAAAGCGGCTGGAGAACAGCGCCATCACCGGCGCGCCGATGACGACGCCAAGCGCATACCAGGAGATCATATTGCCCGCGGCGGGAATAGATATCCCGACGTCACGGGCAATTTCAGGTAATACGCCCATGATGCCAAATTCCGCCATTCCGAGACCAAAAGTGCCAAGCGCTAACGAAAAAATAGTCTTTTTCATACAACTAATCACTTGTTATAAAACATACCGCCGGCATTATTGTGCATTATTAAACGGCAGACCAGATAAAAACGCCGGGTGGCATATTTATCCATAAAACGGCGTGATTATTTCATAGGCTTATTTGCAGATTAAAAAAACCAATAAAGTCATTTCGTGCCCCGCCGCTGCCCGATCGCCAGCAAAGGCATAGCGATAACAATTCACAACCACGGTTCCATAAAAACTTCATCATTTCATGCCGTTGCTTTTCAATGGAACCTGTCTCGCAAATGCGACTTAACCAGGACAATCTGTATTGTTTTTTTAGGTAGTAGGTTGATAATGGCGACATTAACCACACGGAGGCAGGATAATGAAAGAGTACACAGCGGATGATAGCTTCCAGCAGGCGATATCAACGAGCAAAAAGCACCGTTTATGCTCGATACCCACAGCTGAAAGTCAGTCAATTCATCCCAGTAACGAGTTGATCCGGTTAATGAATGAATTCGTCGACGAGCATGGGTCCATCACCGAAGATGAATACTTCAGGGTGCTCTGATGCTTAAACAATTCGACGTGTATCGGAATCCTTCTTCGCAAACGAAGCACTCTCTACCCTATTTTATGATTGTGCAAAATGATTTTTATGAAGACCTACCCACCAAGGTAATTATTCCCCTGATGCGTAATGCTCATCTGCCACTATGGCAGCATCCTTTAGTTCCTGAGGTAAATATTGAATTTGAAACGTTTATGCTTTGTTCGCCGATGATGACAAACCTTAATAATAAGCCGATCAAGCGCGAAGATTTTATCTGTAACTTAAAAAGCGCCAGAGGCGAAGTTATTTCCGCCATTGACGCCCTTGTCACCAATACCTGATCCGCTCCGGCTTCAGCCAGAGCGGGTTGCTCAGTTACGCTTACTTCAGCCCTTCACAGCTCTCTTTCTTCGCTTCCTGACGCTCCACCTCGCGATACCAGCGCGGATGATGCTTCTTCGCCCAGCGGCGACTCACCTTCCCTTCGATCATGCCTTTAATCGATCCCTTCACCCAAAACGCCATATACATGTGGATCAGAATCGCATGAATAAGAATAATCGCCGAGGTCGCGTGAATCAGCAGGCTATAGCGAATAACCTGAATCGGGAAATAGTGGGCAAACCAGGGCCGCCAGATAATCACGCCGGTCACCAGCAGCACAAAAATCATGCTCATGATGGTCCAGAACATCATTTTCTGCCCCGCGTTATATTTCCCTACCCGCGCCACTTTATGCTCGTTGCCTTTCAGTACCTCAATAATGCCCTTTAGCCAGGGAATATCCTGCTTGTCGGGGATATTGTGATGGACAAAGCGCACAAACATAAACATCAGAGCCACGAAAATCAGTACCCCAAAAAACGGATGCAGAATACGCCCCATCTGCGGCGTACCGAAGGTTTCGGTCAGCCACTGCAGCGTCGGGAAGAAAAACGAGATCCCCGATAGCGCCACCAGGAAAAAGCAGATGACCACCGTCCAGTGACAGGCGCGGTCAATAAACTTCGTGCGCACAATCATTTTCGATTTACTCATCATGCTCCTCCTCATCGTCATCCGCTTCTTTATTCGGCCCAATCCCGATGTAGTGATAAATCAGCCCGGCAAAGGTGGCGATAAACCCGACCGCCGAGAGCGGCTTCAGCGCGCCTTTCCACAGGTTGATCGACGTATCGATCTGCGGCTCTTTCGGCAGGTTGTGGTACAGCTCCGGCTGGTCCGCATGATGCAGCACGTACATCACGTGGGTGCCGCCGACGCCCGGCGGGTTATACACCCCGGCATGGGGATAGCCGCGTTTCTTCAGCTTTTCCACGCGCTCGTTGGCCACTTCCAGCATCTCTTTCTTGCTGCCGAAGTGAATCGCGCCGGTTGGGCAGGTTTTCACGCAGGCCGGTTCCTGGCCGACGCTGACCCGGTCAACGCACAGGGTGCACTTATAGACCCGGTTATCCTCTTTATTGAGGCGCGGGACGTTAAAGGGGCACCCGGCGATGCAGTAGCCGCAGCCGATGCAGTTCTCCTGCTGAAAGTCGACGATGCCGTTAGCGTACTGAATAATCGCCCCGGCGGACGGGCACGCCTTCAGGCAGCCCGGGTCCTCGCAGTGCATGCAGCCGTCTTTGCGTATCAGCCACTCCAGCTTGCCGTTCTGTTCGGTTTCGCTAAAGCGCATTACCGTCCAGGATTTGGCGCTCAGATCGGCGGGGTTGTCGTACACCCCGACGCAGTGCCCAACCTCATCGCGGATATCGTTCCACTCGGAACAGGCCACCTGGCAGGCTTTACAGCCTACGCAGGAGGAGACATCGATCAGCTTCGCCACTTCCGCCTTAAAATCCCGCGCGCGCGGCGCGGGAGTGATCGGGTTGGTGGCGGAGCGTTTGATAATGTCCTGGGTTTCCATCGCCATGCATTCGCTCCTTACGCTTTCTCGATGTTGACCAGAAACGCCTTGTACTCCGGCGTTTGCGAGTTGGAATCCCCGACGTTTGGCGTCAGGGTATTGGCGATGTAACCTTTGCGGGCTACCCCTTCAAAACCCCAGTGCAGCGGGATCCCGACGGTTTCAACCTGCTGGCCGTTAACGTTGAGCGTTTGCAGACGACGCGTCACCACCGCTACCGCGCGAATAAAGCCGCGCTTGCTGCTGACCGTCACCCGATCGCCGTTGGCAATCCCCTTCGCTTTCGCCAGTCCCTCGCTGATTTCGACAAACTGTTCCGGCTGCGCAATCGCATTAAGTAGCGCATGCTTGGTCCAGGTATGAAAATGCTCGGTCAGGCGATAGGTGGTGCCGACGTACGGGAATTTATCCTTCTTACCTAAACGAAGGGCATCCTCTTCATACAGGCGCACCACCGGGCTGGAGACCACGTTCGGGTGCAGCGGGTTGGTGCCAAGCGGCGTTTCCATCGGCTCGTAGTGTTCCGGGAACGGACCTTCCGCCAGCTTATTCAGGGCAAACAGGCGCCCCAGTCCTTCCGGCTGCATAATAAACGGCCCGGTTTTGCTGCCCGGCGGCGCGGTATTGAAGTCCGGAATATCGTTGCCAACCCACTTGCTGCCGTTCCACTGGATCAGCATCCGCTTCGCATCCCACGGCTTGCCGTTAATATCCGCCGACGCGCGGTTGTACAGCACGCGCCGGTTGAGCGGCCACGCCCATGCCCAGCCGAGCGTGTTGCCAAGGCCTGACGGATCGGCGTTATCGCGGTTGGCCATCTGGTTGCCCTGCTCGGTCCAGCTGCCGGTATAGATCCAGCAGGACGACGCGGTGGTACCGTCATCGCGCAGCAGCGCGAAGCTGTTCAACAGCTGGCCCTTCTTCGCCAGCGGCGCGCCGTTAGCGTCGAAGAGATCCGCCAGCGCGTAGCCGTTGTTCTCTTTCGCGACCTCTTCTGATTCCGGACGATCCGGCTGCTTGTAGTGCCATCCCATCTTCAGCAGCGGCTCGACGCCTTTGCCGCCCTCGCTGCGATACATCTCGCGCAGGCGGTGATAAATCCCGGCCAGAATTTCACCGTCGTTGCGCGCTTCGCCCGGCGCGTCCTGGCCTTTCCAGTGCCACTGCAGCCAGCGCCCGGAGTTAGCGATGGAACCATCCTCTTCGGCGAAGCAGGTGGACGGCAGGCGGAACACTTCGGTCTGAATCGCTGCCGGGTCAACATCGTTCGACTCGCCGTGGTTTTGCCAGAAGGTCGACGTTTCGGTCACCAGCGGGTCGATAACCACCATGTACTTCAGCTTGCTCAGGCTGCGGACCACCTTGTTTTTGTCCGGGAACGAAGCCACCGGATTGAAGCCCTGGCAGATATAGCCCGTGACGTTACCGTTATCCATCATATTGAAATATTTGATAACGTCGTAAGCCTGGTCCCATTTCGGCAGCCAGTGGAAGCCCCAGTCGTTCTCTTTTTGCGCCGCGTCGCCGTAGAACGATTTCATCAGGCTGACGAAGAACTTCGGATAGTTGCTCCAGTAGTTCACCTGTTCGGCCAGCGTCGCCTTCGGCGTATTGGCGGCGAGATAGCTTTGCAGATCCGTCTGCTGTTCCGACGGCAGCGTCAGGTAGCCCGGCAGGCTGGTCGAGAGCAGGCCTAAATCGGTTAGCCCCTGAATATTGGAGTGCCCGCGCAGCGCGTTGACGCCGCCGCCCGCCATCCCCATATTGCCGAGCAGCAGCTGAATCATCGCCATGGTACGGATGTTCTGCGCCCCGACGGTATGCTGCGTCCAGCCCAGCGCGTAAAGGAAGGTGGTGGTTCGGTCCGCCGCGCTGGTTGACGCCAGCACTTCGCACACTTTGAGGAAGTCCGCCTTTGGCGTACCGCAGATATTCTCCACCACCTCCGGCGTATAGCGCGAAACGTGCTGCTTCAGCAGGTTCCAGACGCAGCGCGGATGCTGCAGCGTCTCGTCGCGCATGGCGTAGCCGTTTTCGTCGAACTGATAGTTCCACGACGATTTATCGTACTGACGCTTTTCGGCATCGTAGCCGCTGAACAGGCCATCTTCGAAGGCAAAATCGTCGCGCACCAGCAGGTTAGCGTTGGTGTAGTGTTTAACGTACTCGGCATTGATTTTGTTATTTTCGATCAGGTACAGCAGCACGCCCGACAGGAAGGTAATGTCGGTACCGGAACGGATCGGCGCATAAATATCGGCCACCGACGCCGTGCGCGTAAAGCGCGGGTCGACGACAATCAGCGTCGCATCGTTGTTGTTTTTCGCCTCCATCGCCCAGCGGAATCCCACCGGATGGGCTTCGGCGGCGTTACCGCCCATCACCACCACGACGTTAGCGTTTTTGATATCAACCCAGTGGTTGGTCATCGCACCGCGACCAAATGTTGGAGCAAGACTTGCTACCGTTGGTCCGTGTCAGACGCGCGCCTGGTTGTCTACCGCCAGCATGCCGAGGGAGCGCACAAATTTTTGCGTCAGCATGCCGGTTTCATTACTGGCCGCAGAGGCACATAACATCCCGGTGGACAGCCAGCGGTTAACCGTCACGCCCTGTTCGTTCTTTTCAATAAAATTGGCGTCGCGGTCGGCTTTCATCAGTTTGGCGATGCGGGTAAACGCGTCATCCCAGGAGATGCGCTGCCATGTATCCGAACCCGGCGCGCGGTACTGCGGATAGCGCAGGCGGTTGTCGCTATGAACATAGTCAAGCAGCCCCGCGCCTTTCGGGCACAGCGCGCCGCGGCTCACCGGATGATCCGGGTCGCCTTCAATGTGGTAAATCGCTTCTTTCGCGTTTTTCGCGCCGTCGCCCAGGCTATACATTAATAGCCCGCAGCCCACGGAGCAGTATGTGCAGGTGTTGCGGATCTCTTTGGCGCGCAGCAATTTGTAATTACGCGCCTGAGCCAGGGCCATTTTGGGCGCAAAACCCAATGCAGCGGCTGTTGTTCCGGCCATACCGCCTGCGCAGATTTTAAAAAACTTTCTGCGGCTGACGTCCATTGTTCCCCTCCATGCGGGATGTTTATTCATTGCGGGAGTGGAAATTAACAGCAATAACCCTGTTTTATTTGCGTCAAATCAATGTCCTGAACCCATGACCCCTTAATAGTCAGCCGCGTTAAATTTCGTTACTCCATTAGGATTAAGCGCGGAGGAAAATATCCCCCGAAAGCGAAAAAAAAGTGTTATAAAACCCGACTGCGTTTGAACCAACATCAGGTTAAATATGGAGAAGAAGAGAGCCACGCTCATTGGATTGGCCGCTATCGTCTTGTGGAGCACCATGGTCGGGCTGATTCGTGGCGTAAGCGAAGGGCTTGGTCCGGTGGGCGGCGCGGCGATGATCTACAGCCTGAGCGGCCTTTTGCTGATCTTTACCGTCGGCTTCCCGCAAATACGCCAGATCCCTCGCCCCTATTTACTGGCAGGAAGCCTGCTGTTCGTCAGCTATGAAATTTGCCTGGCGCTGTCGGTCGGATTAGCCGGTAGCCGCCAGCAGGCTATTGAAGTGGGCATGGTTAATTATCTGTGGCCCAGCCTGACGATTTTATTCGCCATTCTGTTTAACGGCCAAAAAAGCAGCTGGTTGGTTATCCCGGGGTTATTTCTCGCTTTATTCGGCGTCACCTGGGTATTAGGCGGTGAGCATGGTCTGAATGTAGATGAAATTACCCGCAACGTGGTTTCCAGCCCGCTGAGCTATATTCTGGCGTTCATCGGCGCGTTTATCTGGGCGGCCTACTGCACGGTCACCGCTAAATACGCGAAGGGCAAAAACGGGATTACCCTTTTTGTTCTGCTTACCGCCCTGACCCTGTGGCTGAAGTTCCTGTTCAGCGAACAGCCGCCCATGGTCTTTAGCTGGCCGGTGATAGCCAAACTGATCGCGCTGTCCGTTGCCCTGGGATTAGGCTACGCGGCGTGGAACGTCGGTATCCTGCACGGCAACGTCAGCCTGCTGGCCGCCGCTTCCTACTTTACGCCAGTGCTCTCCTCGGCGCTGGCGGCGGCACTGCTCAGCGCCGCGCTGTCGTGGTCGTTCTGGCAGGGCGCCGGAATGGTGTGCGCCGGCTCCCTGCTTTGCTGGCAGGCGACCCGGCGCTAACCGAGATCGCCGCCGGCGACCGGCAGCGTCACGCCGGTGATATAGCTGGCCTCATCGCTGGCGAGAAACAGGATGGCATTGGCCTGCTCCGCCAGCGTACCGTAGCGATGCATCAGGCTGCTGGCCACCGTCTGATCGACCACCTGCTGATACCACGCCTGCTCCTGCGCCGACGGCAGCTCCTCATTCCGCGGCGTCCGGCGCGCAGGCGCCTCGGTGCCCCCCGGCGCCACGGCGTTAATGCGGATCCCGTTTGCGCTATATTCAAGGGCTAGCGAACGGGTCAGCGCATTAACGCCGCCTTTCGCTGCGGAATAAGGCACCCGATTCACGCCCGCCGTCGCCACCGACGAAATATTAACGATACTGCCTTTGCCCTGCTTCAGCATCCACGGTAGCGCAGCCCGACAGCCCCACAGGGTCGGAAACAGCGAGCGGCGAATCTCCTTCTCTATCTGCTCCGGCTGATATTCCGCGAACGGCCGCGCCCAGATGGTGCCGCCGACGTTGTTAATCAATACATCCAGGTGGCCAAAATGGGCCACGCCGTCGGCAAAAGCCCGCTCGGTGCTTTCCCATTGTTCAAGATCGGCTTCCAGCGCCAGCGCCTGGCTACCGGCGTCGTTCAGCGCCACCGCCAGTTCATGAACATAGCGAGAGCGGTCAATCAACAGCAGCCGCGCGCCCTCACGCGCCGCTTGCTCTGCGGTCTGTCGGCCAATCCCCTGCGCGGCGCCGGTAATGGCCACAACTTTATGGTTAAATCGCATCGTTGCTCCTTATGCCGCCGCGCTCTGGCTGGCGATAAATTTTTCATACCAGAACCCCGACGGCGAAATTCCTCTCTCACGCAGCGCCGTGGCTACCGCATTGACCATCGGCGGGGGCCCGCACAGATAGATATCCACATCCCCGTCGTTGAGTATTGCGTCATTAAGATGTTCGGTAACAAAGCCGCGCTGCGGGCATTGGCTTTGCGCATCGGCAACCACCGGCAGCCAGCGATACGCGGGAAGCTGACCGGTAAATGCCTCAAGCTCGTCAGTTTTCACCAGATCGCCGTCGCGGGTCACGCCATAGAGCAAGGTGATGGGTCGGGTGCTGCGCTGGCTGGCCAGCGTTTGCAGCATTGATAGCAGCGGCGCTAAGCCGGTGCCCCCCGCCAGCAGTAGCAGCGGGCGCTCGCCGCCGCGCAGGTAAAAGCTGCCCATCGGGCCGCTTAGCGTCAGACGATCGCCAGGAATGGCCCGCTGCGTCAGCCACTGGCTCATCAATCCGCCGGGCACGTTACGGATCAGGAAGCGCCCCTCACGCCCACCCGGCAGGGAGCTAAACGAATAGGCGCGAACCTGCGGCGTTCCGGGAACCTGAATATTGATGTACTGACCCGCCAGGAAGTCCAGCGGTTCATCCAGCACGATCGCCAGCTCAATGGCGGTGTCAGACAGGAGATTGACCGCTTTCACCGTCGCGCCCACGCTCGCCAGCGCGGTCTTGCAGCGGGCTGCCGCCGCCGGTACATCAATGACGCAATCGCTGGTTGGCACCATCTGGCAGGTCAGCACCTGGCGCTCTGCGGCTTCCTCTTCGCTGAGCGCCTCTTTAAGAAACTCATTGCCCAGGCCATATTCGCCGCTGACGCAGCGGCACTTGCAGGTGCCGCAAACGCCGTCCGAACAATCCATCGGCAGATTGACCTGCTGACGATAGGCGGCATCGAGAACTTTCTCCCCGGCGTTACACTGAATAAAGCGGGTGATGCCGTCTTCAAAATTGAGAGCAATATTAAAGGTCATAAGTGCCTCTTAAATATGGTAAACGTCAATCACCTGACGGATGTAATCGTTATTCAGGCGCACGGTTTTACGGATGATTTGCGGTTTGCCGGAGTCCTCACTCAGCGTGCAGCAGGTCGAACCAAACCAGGTATCCGTCTGCTGATACCGGTGACAGTAGGTGACCCAGCTGTAGCGTACTTCCATGCCCTGTTCGGTTTCGCCAAGCAGTTCAACGTTGCCGATCATATGGGTGGTGCGCGGTTCCGGGGTGCTGGCCCCTGAGCGCTCGGTTTTGATGCGGTAAACCCGGTCTTCGAGGCCGTCGCGGCTCGGGTAATAGATCAGCGAAATTTCACGCTGAGGATCGCGGGTGAGCTTGTCGTCATCCCCCCAAGCGGGCATCCAGTACACCACCTGTGGACTGTAGCAGTTCAGCCACTCATCCCACAGGCGGTCGTCAAGCAGGCGGGCTTCGTAATAGAGAAACTGGCGAACCTGTTCGAGAGTGAGCATCAGACCACCTCCACGCGTTGTGTGATCGACTGCTCGTAACGCCGCTGCTCTGCTTCCAGCGCCGCCAGCATCACGTTTTGCCAGTGATGATGGTGGGCGATATACAAAGCTTCGTCTTCCGATTTCACGCCGCTCAGCAGCGGCCGCAAGCCGGCCTGCCGGGCGTGTTCGTCCGGACCATCGACCCAATGTAGCGCCCCGCGGCTGAGGTCGCTCCATGCGAGATTTTCCCCGAGATAGCCGCGCTGGCAGGCGCTGAACTCTTCCAGATCGTCAGGCGTTCCCATGCCGCTGACGTTAAAAAAGTCCTCATACTGGCGAATACGCAGCGCCCGCGCCTGGTCAGATTCGCCCTTCGGCGCAAAGCACCAGATGGTGACTTCGGTTTTATCCACCGCGATGGGGCGTATCACGCGGATCTGCGTCGAAAACTGATCCATCAGGTAGACGTTTGGATAGAGGCACAGGTTGCGCGTTTCGTTGACCATCTGCCCGGCGCGAGACTCGCCGAATTCCGCCTGCAGCCGTTCACGATGTTCGTAGACCGGCCGCACTTCCGGGTTCAGCACCCGGGTCCACAGCAGCATATGCCCATTATCAAAGCCGTAACCGCCGCCGACGCTTTTCGACCAGCCGTTTGCGTCTACCGCATGTGTCCCTTCCGCTTCGTAGTTGCGGCGCGACATGGTGGAAGCGTAGTTCCAGTGGACCACGCTAACGTGATAGCCGTCAGCACCGTTTTCCGCCCCCAGCTTCCAGTTGCCTTCGTATACATAGCTCGACGATCCGTTAAGCACCTCCAGCCCTTCCGGCGCCTGGTCCACGATCAGGTCGATAATTTTGCAGGTTTCGCCCAGGTACGCCTCCAGCGGCTGCACATCGGCATTCAGGCTGCCGAACAGGAAGCCGCGATAGGATTGAAACCTCGGTAGCTTCTTTAAGTCGTGGGAGCCTTCATGCTTGAAAGTCTCCGGGTAGCCGCCGGTACTTTCATCTTTGGCTTTTAAAAGCTTGCCGTTATTACTGAACGTCCAGCCGTGAAACGGACAGGTAAATGAACTTTTATTACCGGTTTTGCGACGACATAGCATCGCCCCGCGATGGGCGCAGCTGTTAATTAGCGCATGTAGTTCGTTCTTTTTATCGCGCGTTATTATTACCGGCTGGCGCCCAAGGGTCAGGGTGTAATAATCTCCAGGCTGCGCAATCTGGCTTTCATGAGCAAGGAACAGCCAATTCCCTTCAAAAATATGCTTCATTTCAAAATCAAATAGCTGCGGATCGGTAAATATTGAGCGATGGCAGCGATAAATATGTTTTTCACGATCAACAATTAATGCATTGTTGATTTTATCTTTTAATGTGGTGAACATTTTTTGCATGAGTCGGCCCTCCTGCATAATTCAGGAATAGAAAAACGGTGAAGTCGCAATTTCGCTTTATTCTCCGACCACGGCCTGGCCGGAGAAGAGAATTAACGCCGCGCGTTACTCCTGCGCGCGCAGGCGCGTACCGCGGTGTTCTTCATCGGCGTTAAGCGCTTTACACAGAGTAAAATCAAAGCGCACTTCGGTATGTTCACCTTCCAGCTCACGCCGCTGAATAAGCTCGCGGTCGCTGACTTTTACCGGATCGGCAATCAGGCCGTCGCGGGTGGCGAACGCGAAATCATCCCACAGGTATTTGTCGCCGTTGAGATTGATTTGGCTGGTCAAATGTTTATGACCCGGCGCGGAAACGAAGAAGTGGATATGCGCCGGACGATTACCGTGACGCCCCAGCTGGTCAAGGAGTTTTTGCGTTGGCCCATCCGGCGGGCAGCCGTAGCCGGATGGCAGAATGCTGCGCACGCTATAGCAGCCATCGGCGCCGGTACGAATGCGGCGACGCAGATTATATTCACTCTGGCTTTGATCGAAGAAAGAGTAGTTCCCGAGGGTATTGGCATGCCAGATATCAACGATAGCGTTAGCTACCGGGTGGCCCTGGGTGTCGCGAACCTGGCCATAAAGCCACATCACCTCCCCCGCATCTTTACCATCATCCATGCGGGTATGTCCGTCTGCCAGCGGCGCATTCGCCACGTACAGCGGGCCTTCAATGGTACGAGGGGTGCCGGTTTCCCGCTGCGCTGCGGCATCAATCGCGTCCTGGCGCAGGTCGAGGAAGTGTTCAAGGCCGAGGCCCGCCGCCAGCAGTGCCGCTTCCTGGCGGCCGCCTAATTCATGCAGATAATTCACCGCATGCCAGAACTCTTCTTCAGTGACGTTATAGTCATCAATCAGCGTGCAGAGGTTTTCCAGCAGACGATGAACAATCATTTTAAAACGCTCGTCACCGCCGGTTGCATTTAAACCCGCACTTTCACGCAATAAATGTTGCACAGCATCTTGTTGTACGAATGCATTACTCATAATATTTCTCACTTATCGTTGTAGGATATTCGCCGAATAGTTTCGGCGCGAGGTTAGTTATTATTTTTTATTAACGGTCGTCTTCGCGAATCGAGGAGGGATGACGACAGAGCGCCTCCACGCGAATTTGCATAAAGGGATATAATGGTAGAGCCATTAAAATTTGATGCAGCTCTTCAGCATCTTTCACATCGAAAATACTGACATTGGCGTAAAGGCCGGCGACGCGCCAGATATGTCGCCATTTACCTTCGCGCTGAAGTTGTTGTGAATACTTTTTTTCTCGCTGCTTAATTTCCTCAATTTCGTCGGCAGGAAATCCCAGCGGAATATTCACGGTCATATCGACTTTAAATAGCATAAAAATCCTCCATTATCCTTTGCGGCTATAGAAGCGCAGTTTGTCTTCATCCAGTTCAGCGCCAAGACCCGGCGCTTGCGGTAGCGTCACCTCGCCTTCGGCGAACATTAGCGGCACGCTGACAATATCGTCCTTCAGCAATAGCGGGCCAAACATCTCGCTGCCCCACTGTAGGGGTAGCGTCGACCAGGCGTGCAGCGAGGCCAGGGTGCCAACGGTCCCCTCAAGCATCGTGCCGCCGTAAAGCCCAATTCCCGCCGCTTGCGCCACCTTCGCCAGCGCCAGCACGCTGTTTGGCCCGCCCGCTTTGGCAATCTTCAGCGCATAGGCCCCGCTGAATCCCTGCTGCGCCAGGCGATAACCTTCGTAATGGGTCGCTACCGCTTCATCGGCCAGAATAGCCGCGTCGATGTGATGGCTGAGGCGCACCAGCGCAGCGTTGTCCTGAGAGCTGACCGGCTGTTCAATCAGATCGACACCCATCGCCGCCAGCTCGCGGCAGCCCTTTGCCGCGACGGTGGCTTCCCACGCCTGATTCACGTCGACGCGGATGCTGGCCCGATCGCCCGGGCTTCAACAATCGCGCGGGTGTGGCGCAGATCCGTCGCCAGTTCGCGCGCGCCGATTTTTAGCTTAAACGCGCGATGGCGACGCTCCGCCAGCAGCCTTTCCCCCTCGGCAATATCTTTCTCGGTATCGCCGCTCGCCAGCGTCCAGAGAACCGGCAGCGAGGTCGTAAGCGCGCCGCCAAGCAGCGCGGAAACCGGCAGGCCAAGCGCCTTACCCTGCGCATCCAGCAGCGCGGTTTCGATCGCTGATTTGGCAAAGGTATTGCCTTTAATCGCGCCGTTCATCCGCGCGGTCAGGACATTCAGATTATCGGCCGCCTGGCCCTTGAGCAGCGGCGTCAGGTAATGATTAATCGCCGACACGATGGCTTCCGGGCTCTCCACGCCGTAGCTCAATCCACCGATGGTAGTGGCTTCGCCAATACCGCAAATCCCGTCCGAACGGGTTATGCGGACGATCGCCAGCGTCTGACAGCCCATCGTGGTCATGGAGAGTTTGTGCGGTCGAATGGTCGGGATATCTACCAGCCAGCTTTCAATACGTTCAATGGTCGCGGTCATCTTTTTTTCCTGGTGATGAAATACATAACTTTTCATACCCCTGTTCATAACGCGGGGTAACGATTCTGTTGACAATAGGTCTGCCCAATCGTGACGGTCAACGGCGATAATCGAAATGTTGTGCGATTATCGACGCGGTTGTTAAATTGGGGTTAATAATGTGATCGACGTGGTAAAACCAGAACAAGGAATCACCGCGTTTTTCACCCGCGATATAGTGATGCCCCATGAACTTTTATCTTCAATAAAAGAGGGGTTGTATGAGCGAAAAAAAACCAGGTACTCTCAGCGCCCGCCAGTCTGAACACGACCCTAACTTTATGCTGTCCCTGGCGCGCGGGCTGGAAGTCCTTAACACGTTTACCCCGCAGCGGCAGCGCCTGACCATCTCCCAGCTTAGCCAGAAAACGCAGATCTCCCGCGCGGCTGTGCGCCGCTGCCTCTATACCCTCGCCGCGCTGGGTATGGTGCATAGCCCGGATGGCCGCAGCTATGAGCTGCTCCCCCGCGTGCTGGCGGTGGGCCACGCCTACCTGGCCGGAACGCCGCTGGCGAAAGTCGCGCAGAGCGCCCTGGATAATCTGGGCAAAAACCTCGGAGAATCCTGCTCCGCCGCCACGCTGGGCGGCGATAACGTCCTGTATATTGCCAGAGCGGCGGTGAATAACCTGCTCAGCGTGGATATCGGCCGCGGCAGCCGTCTGCCTGCGTGGGCCACGTCGATGGGACGCGTGCTGCTTAGCGCGTTGCCGGAAGAACAGCTTGAAGTGACACTGTCACGAGCCAATCTGATCCGCTATACTCCGTATACGCTATGCGATATGCCGGGTTTACGGCAGGAAATCGCCAGAGTGCGCATGCAGGGCTACGCGCTCGCTGACCGGCAAATTGAGGTGGGATTATGTTCGCTGGCGGTACCGCTGCTCTCCCGCAGCGGCCAGGTGGTGGCGGCGCTTAACGTTGGCGTTCCGGCAGGCTATACCAACGCCGCCGCGCTGAAAGAGAAAGCCCTCGCCCCGCTACGGCGGGCGGCGATGGCGCTTTCTCTTCAGCTGTAAGGGTTAATTCAGCTCAGGCGCTTTTGCCAGACTACGCCAGATGCCGGCCGCCAGCAGCAGAAGCAGGACGCCAGCCGTCGCCAGCACGATGCTGTGCGAATGAATAAACGCCGCCTTCGCCGCTTCAAGCAGGCTTTGCGCCGGTATGGCGGGCAGCGACTGCGCCAGCTTAATCGCCTCGCTGATGGAGGATGACGCCTGCTCCGCCGCCGCGCCCTCGATTCCACCCGGCAGAACAATTGACGAGGTGTAGCTGCGGGTCAGGATCAGGCCAAACAGGGCAATCCCCAGTCCCGCGCCCAGCTCATAGGCCATGGTTTCGATGGCCCCTGCCGCCGCCGCTTTTTCCTTCGGCGCGGCGGCCATGATCGCCGAGCTGGAGGCCAACAGCGCGCTGGCGACGCTAAAGCCCAGCAGCGTCATCAGTCCCCAGGCCTGCCACTGCTGGGTGCTGAAATCGGTCATCGACAGGCCGAGGAAGCTCAGGGCGCTGAGCAGCATTCCGCCGGTGGCGACCTCGCGCAGCCCCAGCCGCGATACCAGCATGCCGGCAATGGGCCCGCTGAAACCGCTCGCCACCATCACCGGCAGCATAAACAGCCCGGCTTCAAAAGGCGTTTTGCTGTGCACAAACTGCAGCTCCTGCGCCATCAGCAGTTCAAAACCCACCAGCGTAATCAGCGCGGTCATCGCCATCATCACGCCGCTTAAAATAATGCGATGGGTAAACAGGCGCATATCGACCATGGGACGAGATGCCGAGAGCTGTTTGCGCACGAACCAGAACAGCATCGCGGCGCCAGATAGTGCCACCAGCCCGGTTAACCACAGCGCCATTTGCCCTTTGAGCGCCGTTTTGGCGCTAAAGACCAGCATCAAAATGGCGGCGATCAGGATTAGCGCCTGGAAAAGATTCAGCGGCTGCTCGCGCCGCGCGGGCTGACGCGGCACCACTTTGGCATTAATCGCTATCACCAGCAGGACGATCGGCACGTTGATCAGGAAAACCGATCCCCAGTAAAAATGCTCCAGCAGCATGCCGCCAACCAGCGGACCGAACGCCGCGCCGCCAGAACCGACCGCTGCCCACAGACCAAGCGCCATATTACGCTGGTGCGCCTGCGAAAAGGTGCTGCGGATCCCGGCCAGGGTCGCAGGCACGATCATCGCCGCCCCCACCGCCAGCAGCGCGCGGGAGGCAATCAGCGTCTCTGCCGTGGGCGAAAACGCCGCCGCCAGCGACGCGGTGCCAAAAATACCGCTGCCGAGCAGCAGCAGCCGTTTAAAGCCGATTTTATCGCCCAATGCGCCCATAGGCAGCACCATACCGGCCATTACCAGCGAATAAATATCAATAATCCACAGCAGCTCGTTACCGCTGGTCCCCAGCGCTACGCTGAGCGTTGGCGCAGCCACGTGAAGAACAGTGGCGTCAATCGCCACCGGAATATAAACCAGCAAAATCGCCATCAGCGTCAGCCATTGCCGAGACATACTACTTTCCCTCAACGTTAAAACTGGACAAGCGTCCAGGAAACGGATCCTGCCGGATTGTTGAACGAGTGTCCAACTTTTTGTTACTATCGCCAAAAAAACCGGGGTCACTAACGTTATGGGCTACTTAAATCGCGATGCGCGTCGGGAAGTTATTGTGCTGGCAGCCATGCGCGTAGCGCTTCGGGGCGGGTTTAGCGCTATGACCGTCCGCCAGATTGCCGCCGAAGCCGGCGTCTCCGCTGGTCAGCTGCACCACCATTTCACCTCCGCGGGCGAGCTAAAAGCCCATGCCTTCATACGGTTGATCCGCGAAATGATGGATATGCCGCTGGTCGCCGACGACGCCACGTGGCGTGAACGCCTGTTTTCTATGGTGGGCAGCGACGACGGCAGGCTTGAGCCATACATTCGCCTGTGGCGCGAAGCGCAGCTGCTGGCCGATAGCGACAGCGATATCAAGGGGGCCTATCTGCTCACCATGAACATGTGGCATGAAGAGACCCTGAAGATCATCCGCCAGGGAACCGCTGCCGGTGAGTTTAAGCCAAGGGACGATATGGAAAGCATTGCCTGGCGGCTCATTGCTCTCGTCTGCGGCCTCGATGGTATTTATGCGCTAGGAATGCAGGAAATAGATGATGCCGCCTTCAATCGGCATATCAATTATTCTATCTCGATGGAACTTTTTTAATTTTAAGTTACATTTAGTAACAAATAATCCTGGACTAATATTCGTGCGTCTTCTTTCGGCGCGCTTTTCTTATCTATTCTTCATTTATTACAACAGATACATCCCCATCCCTGATTTTATTTCTTTTATTAATTTGCTGTTTTACCAGTTTATTCTTTTTTGACGGGTTACTGTTCATTCGAGGGCAATATGCTGAGCAAAAATGAGAAAAAGAATCATTATCTTTTAAAAGAGTGGAAACCAGAAAATGCGGCGTTTTGGGAGAATAAGGGAAAGCAAATAGCGCGCAGAAATCTTTGCATTTCCGTAGCTTGTTTGCTACTCGCCTTTTGCGTCTGGATGCTATTCAGCGCCGTCGCCGTCAATCTCAATAAAGTCGGATTTAATTTCACCACCGATCAGCTCTTTTTATTAACCGCTCTGCCTTCGCTTTCCGGTGCAATATTACGCGTCCCCTACTCCTTTATGGTACCTATATTTGGCGGGCGCTACTGGACTGTATTAAGTACGATTATTCTGGTGGTGCCCTGTATCTGGCTGGGTGTCGCCATTCAAAACCCCGCTACTCCATTCTGGGTATTTATCACCATTGCCCTGCTGTGCGGTTTTGCCGGCGCGAACTTTGCTTCCAGCATGGGAAATATCAGTTTTTTCTTTCCCAAAGCGAAACAGGGCAGCGCGCTGGGTATCAACGGCGGCCTCGGCAATCTCGGCGTCAGCGTGATGCAGATGATCGCGCCGGCGGCGATTTTTCTGCCCATCTTCGCTTTTCTTGGCATCCATGGCGTGCCTCAGGAGGATGGCTCTCTTCTCGCGCTGAGCAACGCCGCCCTCGTCTGGGTTCCGCTGCTGGTGATAGCCACCTTCGCCGCCTGGGTAGGAATGAACGACATCGCCAGCTCAAAGGCTTCGATTCGCGAGCAGCTGCCGGTGCTGAAACGCCCGCATATGTGGCTGCTGAGCCTGCTCTATCTGGCCACCTTTGGCTCGTTTATCGGCTTCTCCGCCGGTTTTGCCATGCTGGCGAAAACGCAGTTCCCCGACGTGAATATTCTGAAGCTGGCTTTCTTCGGGCCGTTTATCGGCGCGCTGGCGCGGTCATTTGGCGGCATTATTTCCGACCGTCTCGGCGGCGTGCGGGTCACGTTGATCAATTTTATCTTAATGGCGCTGTTTACCGGCCTGCTGTTCCTCACTCTGCCCGGCACCGGCTCCGGCAGCTTTCTCGCCTTTTACGTGGTGTTTATGGGACTGTTCCTTACCGCCGGTCTCGGCAGCGGTTCCACCTTCCAGATGATCGCCGTGATCTTTCGCCAAATCACCCTCGACAGCGTGAAGAAACGCGGCGGCAGCGACGAACAGGCCCAGCACGAAGCGGTGACCGACACCGCGGCGGCGCTCGGCTTTATCTCCGCCATCGGCGCGATTGGCGGCTTCTTTATCCCTAAAGCCTTCGGTACCTCGCTGGCGATGACCGGCTCCCCGGTCGGGGCGATGAAGGTCTTCCTGGTTTTCTACGTGGTTTGCGTGCTGGTGACCTGGCTGGTCTACGGCCGTCGCAAACCGGCAAAACAATAACGGCATATTCATCGGATGGCGGCTGACGCCCTATCCGGCCTGGGGATCGTACGGTCTTTTCAGGCCGGACATTATCGGAGCAGGAGGAAGGTCATGAGTAAACTACTGGATCGCTTTCGCTACTTTAAGCAGAAAGGCGAGAGCTTTGCCAACGGCCACGGTCAGGTGTACAACACCAACCGCGACTGGGAAGACAGCTACCGTCAGCGCTGGCAGTTCGACAAAATCGTCCGCTCAACGCACGGCGTGAACTGCACAGGCTCCTGCAGCTGGAAAATTTACGTCAAAAACGGGCTGGTCACCTGGGAAACTCAGCAAACGGACTACCCCCGTACCCGCCCGGACCTGCCCAACCACGAACCCCGCGGCTGCCCGCGCGGCGCAAGTTACTCCTGGTACCTCTACAGCGCTAACCGCCTGAAGTATCCGCTGGCGCGCAAGCGGCTGATTGCCCTATGGCGCGAAGCGCTGGCTCAGCACCAGGACCCGGTGCAGGCGTGGGACAGCATCATGCAGGACCCGGTCAAAACCCTCTGCTACAAGCAGGTACGCGGCAAAGGCGGGTTTATCCGTTCAAGCTGGAAGGAGCTGAACCAGCTGATTGCCGCCGCCAACGTCTGGACCATCAAAAACTACGGCCCGGACCGCGTGGCGGGCTTTTCGCCGATCCCGGCGATGTCGATGGTCTCTTACGCCGCCGGCACCCGGTATCTGTCGCTGCTCGGCGGCACCTGCCTGAGCTTCTACGACTGGTACTGCGACCTTCCCCCCGCCTCGCCAATGACCTGGGGCGAGCAGACCGACGTTCCCGAGTCCGCCGACTGGTACAACTCCAGCTATATTATCGCCTGGGGCTCCAACGTCCCGCAGACCCGAACCCCGGACGCCCACTTCTTTACGGAAGTGCGCTACAAGGGCACCAAAACCATCGCGATTACCCCGGACTTTTCGGAGGTAGCCAAGCTCAGCGACCAGTGGCTGGCGCCGAAACAGGGTACCGACAGCGCGCTGGCCATGGCGATGGGCCACGTGATCCTCAAAACCTTTCACCTTGATAACCCGAGCGATTATTTCCTCAACTACTGCCGCACCTACACCGATATGCCGATGCTGGTGATGCTTGAGCGTCGCGAGGAAGGTTTCTACGTTCCCGGCAGGATGGTCCGCGCCGCCGATCTGGTCGACGATTTGGGCGAAAGCAATAACCCGGAGTGGAAAACCGTCGCCTATAACAGCGCTGGTGAACTGGTGGCGCCCAACGGTTCGATTGGCTTCCGCTGGGGAGAGAAAGGCAAATGGAACCTTGAACAGCAGGCCGCCGGGCAAGCCATTGAACTCAAACTATCGCTGCTGGATAGCCGTGACGACGTGGTGAAGGTGGGCTTTCCCTACTTCGGCGGCAACGAAAACCCGCACTTTCGCAGCATCAAGCAGGATCCGGTGACGCTGCATCAGCTGCCGGTTAAGCAGCTCCCGCTGGCCAACGGTGAATCCGGCCTGGTGGTTAGCGTCTACGATCTGATTCTCGCCAACTACGGACTCGATCGCGGTTTAGACGATCCCAACGCCGCGCAGGACTTCAGCGAGATGAAAGCCTATACCCCGGCGTGGGCCGAACAGATTACCGGCGTCCCGCGCCAGCACATCGAGCAGATCGCCCGTGAATTTGCCGATACCGCGCATAAAACCCACGGACGGTCGATGATTATCCTCGGCGCCGGCGTCAACCACTGGTACCACATGGATATGAACTACCGGGGGATGATCAATATGCTGGTGTTCTGCGGCTGCGTCGGCCAGAGCGGCGGCGGCTGGTCGCACTATGTCGGCCAGGAGAAGCTGCGTCCGCAAACCGGCTGGCTGCCGCTGGCGTTCGCCCTTGACTGGAATCGTCCGCCGCGCCAGATGAACAGCACCTCCTTTTTTTACAATCACGCCAGCCAGTGGCGCTATGAAAAGCTGACCGCCCGGGAGCTGCTGTCGCCGCTGGCCGATGCCAGCCAATTCAGCGGCCATCTGATCGACTTTAACGTTCGCGCCGAGCGCATGGGCTGGCTGCCCTCCGCGCCGCAGCTGGGCGTCAATCCGCTGACCATCAAGGCGCAGGCCGCCGCGGCCGGACTGACTCCCGCCGACTACACCGCCCGGGCGCTGAAGTCCGGCGAGATCCGCTTCGCCTGCGAACAGCCGGATAACGGCAAAAATCATCCGCGTAATCTGTTTATCTGGCGCTCCAACCTGCTGGGCTCTTCCGGCAAGGGCCACGAGTATATGCTCAAATATCTGCTGGGCACCGACAGCGGTATTCAGGGCGATGAGCTGGGCGCCAGCGATGACGTGAAGCCCGAAGAGGTGGAGTGGCAGACCGCGGCCATCGAAGGCAAGCTCGACCTGCTGGTGACGCTCGATTTCCGCATGTCCAGTACCTGCCTGTTCTCCGATATCGTTCTGCCGACCGCCACGTGGTATGAAAAAGACGATATGAACACCTCGGATATGCATCCGTTTATCCACCCGCTCTCCGCCGCCGTTGACCCGGCCTGGGAGGCGAAAAGCGACTGGGAAATTTACAAAGATATCGCCAAAACCTTCTCCGAGGTCTGCGTCGGCCACCTCGATAAAGAGACCGACGTTGTGCTGGTGCCGCTGCAGCACGACTCCCCGGCGGAGCTGTCGCAGCCCTTCGACGTGCTGGACTGGCGGAAAGGGGAATGCGAGCTGACGCCGGGTAAAACCGCGCCGTCGATTGCCGTCGTTGAGCGCGATTATCCGGCGACGTATGAGCGCTTTACCTCCCTCGGGCCGCTGCTCGACAAACTGGGCAACGGCGGTAAAGGCATCACCTGGAACACCCAGAACGAGGTCGACTTCCTCGGCAAGCTTAACTACGTCAAGCTGGACGGCCCGGCCAAAGGTCGCCCGCGCATCGACAGCGCCATTGACGCCTCGGAAGTGATCCTCGCCCTCGCCCCGGAAACCAATGGCCAGGTGGCGGTCAAAGCCTGGCAAGCGCTCGGCGAGTTTACCGGCCGCGAGCATACGCACCTGGCGCTGAATAAAGAGGATGAAAAAATTCGCTTCCGCGATATTCAGGCCCAGCCGCGCAAAATTATCTCCAGCCCGACCTGGTCCGGCCTCGAGAGCGAGCATGTTTCCTACAACGCCGGCTATACCAACGTCCACGAGCTGATCCCCTGGCGCACCCTCTCCGGCCGCCAGCAGCTATATCAGGATCACCCCTGGATGCGCGCCTTTGGCGAAAGCCTGGTGGTTTATCGTCCGCCCATTGACACCCGCAGCGTCAGCCAGATGAAAGCGATTCCGCCTAACGGCTTCCCGGAAAAAGCGCTCAACTTTCTGACGCCGCACCAGAAATGGGGCATCCACTCCACCTACAGCGAAAACCTGCTGATGCTGACCCTGTCGCGCGGCGGGCCGATCGTGTGGATCAGCGAAACCGACGCTCGCGAGCTGGGTATTGAAGATAACGACTGGATCGAGGCCTTCAACGCCAACGGCGCGCTCACCGCCCGCGCGGTGGTCAGCCAGCGCGTACCGCCGGGGATGACCATGATGTACCACGCGCAGGAGCGCCTGATGAATATTCCGGGCTCGGAAGTCACCGGACGGCGCGGCGGGATCCATAACTCGGTCACCCGCGTGTGCCCGAAACCGACCCATATGATTGGCGGCTACGCCCAGCTGGCTTACGGTTTCAACTACTACGGCACCGTCGGCTCCAACCGCGACGAGTTCATCATGATCCGCAAAATGAAAAATATTGACTGGCTGGATGACGAAGGTCGTGATGGGGTACAGGAGGCGAAAAAATGAAAATACGTTCACAGGTCGGTATGGTTCTCAATCTCGATAAATGCATCGGCTGCCACACCTGTTCCGTCACCTGTAAAAACGTCTGGACCGGACGCGAAGGGATGGAGTACGCCTGGTTTAACAACGTCGAAACCAAACCGGGCATCGGCTATCCGAAAAACTGGGAAGATCAGGAGGTGTGGGAAGGCGGCTGGGTGCGCGATGTTAATGGCAAAATACGCCCGCGTCTGGGCGGCAAAATGGGCGTCATCACCAAAATTTTCGCCAATCCGGTGATACCGCAGATCGACGACTACTATGAACCCTTTACCTTTGATTACCAGCATCTGCACAACGCGCCGGAGGGAAAACACCTGCCCACCGCCCGTCCGCGTTCGCTTATCGACGGCAAGCGGATGGATAAAATCATCTGGGGCCCCAACTGGGAAGAGCTGCTCGGCGGCGAGTTTGAAAAGCGCGCCCGCGACCGTAACTTCGACAAGATTCAGAAGGAGATGTACGGCCAGTTTGAAAATACCTTCATGATGTATCTGCCGCGCCTGTGCGAGCACTGCCTGAACCCGAGCTGCGTCGCCACCTGCCCCAGCGGCGCCATCTACAAGCGTGAAGAAGACGGCATCGTACTGATCGACCAGGACAAATGCCGCGGCTGGCGTCTGTGCATCAGCGGCTGCCCGTACAAGAAAATCTACTTCAACTGGAAAAGCGGCAAATCGGAGAAGTGCATCTTCTGCTACCCGCGTATCGAGTCCGGACAGCCCACCGTCTGCTCAGAAACCTGCGTGGGACGTATCCGCTACCTCGGCGTGCTGTTGTACGACGCCGACCGCATTGAAGAGGCCGCCAGCACCGAGCGCGAAACCGACCTCTACGAGCGGCAGTGCGAGGTGTTCCTCAACCCCCACGACCCGGCGGTGATTGAAGAAGCGCTGAAACAGGGGATTCCACAAAACGTGATTGATGCCGCCCAACGCTCGCCGGTGTACAAAATGGCGATGGACTGGAAGCTGGCGCTGCCGCTGCATCCGGAATACCGCACCCTGCCAATGGTCTGGTACGTGCCGCCGCTGTCGCCGATTCAGTCCTACGCCGACGCCGGCGGTCTGCCGAAAAGCGACGGCGTGCTTCCGGCCATCGAAAGCCTGCGTATTCCGGTGCAGTATCTCGCCAATATGCTCAGCGCGGGCGATACCGGCCCGGTACTGCGCGCGCTGAAGCGCATGATGGCGATGCGTCACTACATGCGCTCGCAAACGGTGGAAGGCGTCACCGATACTCGCGCCATCGAGGAGGTGGGCCTGAGCGTTGAGCAGGTCGAGGAGATGTACCGTTATCTGGCGATCGCCAACTACGAGGACCGCTTCGTGATCCCGACCAGCCACCGCGAAATGGCGCGCGACGCCTTCCCCGAGCGCAACGGCTGCGGCTTTACCTTCGGCGACGGCTGCCACGGCTCCGACACCAAATTCAACCTGTTCAACAGTAGCCGCATTGACGCCATCAACATCACCGAAGTACGCGATAAAGCGGAGGGGGAATAATGCAAATCCTCAAAGCGATCGGCCTGCTGATGGAGTATCCGGATGAGTTTCTTTGGCAGTGCAAGGACGAGGTGCTGAGCATGGTGCATCACGACGCCCCTGTGCTCAACGACTTCGCCGCGGAGGTGCTGAATGCCCCGCTGCTGGACAAGCAGGCCGAATGGTGCGAAGTGTTCGACCGGGGTCGCGCCACGTCGCTGCTGCTGTTTGAACATGTGCACGCCGAGTCCCGCGACCGCGGTCAGGCGATGGTCGACCTGCTCGCTCAGTATGAAAAGGCGGGCCTGGTGCTCAACTGTCGCGAACTTCCCGACCACCTGCCGCTGTATCTGGAATACCTCAGCATCCTGCCGGAAAACGAAGCGCGCGAAGGTCTGCAAAACGTCGCGCCGATTCTGGCGCTGCTGGGCGGGCGGCTGAAGCAGCGCGGTGTCCCCTGGTATCAGCTGTTTGACGCCCTGCTCAGCCTCGGCGGGATCCCGCTATCAAGTGACAGTGTCACGCAGCAGGTCAACAACGAGTCCCGCGATGACACCCGGCAGGCGCTGGATGCGGTCTGGGAAGAAGAACAGGTGAAATTTATCGAAGACAACGCCACGGCCTGTGACAGCTCACCGTTACAGCAATATCAACGACGCTTTAGCCAGGACGTGGCGCCGCAGTACGTCGACGTCAGCGCGGGAGGCCCGAAATGATACAGTATCTGAACGTCTTTTTTTACGACATCTACCCCTACATCTGCGCGACGGTCTTTTTTCTCGGCAGCTGGCTGCGCTATGACTACGGCCAGTACACCTGGCGCGCCTCCTCCAGCCAGATGCTGGATAAACGCGGGATGGTGATCTGGTCGAATCTGTTCCATATCGGCATACTCGGCATTTTCTTTGGTCATCTGTTCGGCATGTTAACGCCGCACTGGATGTATGCCTGGTTTTTACCCATTGCGGTCAAGCAGCAGATGGCGATGGTGCTCGGCGGCGTCTGCGGCGTCCTGACGCTGATTGGCGGCGCCGGTTTGCTCTGGCGTCGTCTGACCAACCAGCGCGTTCGCGCCACCTCGACCGCGCCGGATATCATCATCATGAGCATTCTGTTGATTCAGTGCCTGCTCGGGCTGAGCACCATCCCTTTCTCGGCGCAGTATCCGGACGGCAGTGAAATGATGAAGCTGGTGGGCTGGGCGCAGGGCATCGTCACCTTCCGCGGTGGCTCGTCAGAAATGCTCAGCGGCGTGGCCTTTGTTTTCCGCGTGCATCTGGTGCTGGGGATGACGATTTTCTTGCTGTTCCCGTTCACCCGGCTGGTTCACGTCTGGAGCGCGCCGTTTGAATATTTCACCCGCCGCTACCAGGTGGTACGTTCAAGACGCTGAGCAAAATCCGCAATCATCCCGGGTCGCGGCAAAAACGCCTAACCCGGGCGACAGGCTCGCCCCGTAGCCCGGCTAAGCGTAGCGCAAGCCGGGTAACATCCCCGTTTGACCGTCATCCCCTATCCAGCCAACGGTTCCTGTACGATATTTATTTTCCGGCCTCGGGATGGGTATCAAACGCCGCCATCACCGCCGCCAGCTCCGCTTCGCTAAAGCCGTATTTGGCATCATCCACGCCAAGGCCAAAACGCGTTTGCAGCGCCTCATACAGCGCCGGAACGTCCGCTAAATCGAGCTTTTCGACGACGTGGTTTTTATCCCAATGGGTAAAGTGGAAATTGGTCAGCGTCATTTTGCCGCCGTCCGGCAAGTGGCGGCACATCAGCAGATGATGGCGGAAGTGCGACTGCGGCCAGTGCGCCGACCAGAAGTTGCCCATCACATAGTCGGAAGCGTACTGGCGACCTAAATCAAAATGGTACATCGACTGCCAGTGACCGTGATGGCTGAACTGCAACGCCCACTCTTCTCCTTCGTAAATCAGGCGATATTCGCCGTGCGGGGTGGATTGTTCTATATCCGCCAGCAGCTTAATCGGCGCGGTCAGCGTCTGGCCGCCGAAACCAACGTCGGCAATCCAGCGTTCCCCCTCCACCTCCACCAGCAGCAGCCGATGGGTACGCGGCGGCATATGCGGCGGATTGGCCAGCACCACACGCCCCAGAAGGCTGCGCACGGTAAAGCCGATCTCGCGCAGCGCTCTTTCCAGCAGGCCGTTTTGCTCGAAGCAGTAGCCGCCGCGACGACCGTGAATCAGCTTCTCTTCGAGGGTGCGATCGTCGAGATGTATCTCTCTGGGCAGCAGCACATCCAGATTTTCAAAGGGGATCGCGCCGTTATGGTGAATATGCAGTTCGCGCAGGGTGTGAAGTGAAACGTCCGGGGTGCCCGTCCAGCCCAGACGAGAAAAATAGGCGCTTAAAAAGGGACTCATCAATGCCTCCAGCAATCGGTGTCCGACATTTATAGCCTGTTTTTCCCGCCTGACCAGCTATTTTGTGCGATCGTATTTATCCGCGCGTGCCCCGCTGCATCAGCGCCAGCGCGCAGAGCATCAGCCCCAGACCGGTAAAGAGCGTCAGCGATGCCATTGCCATTCCCTCTCCCGCCGAGCCCTGCTCAAACTGGCGCCAGATAAACACCGAGACGGTTTGCGTCCCGGCCGGCGCAAGCAGCAACGAGGTCACCAGCTCGCGGGAGGCAACGGCGAACACCATCAGCATCGCCGCCAGCAGCGCCGGAAAGACCAGCGGCAGAACGATCAGACGCAGCGCCTGCAGGGCCGTTGCGCCGTGCACCCGCGCCGCGGGTTCGAGATTATTGCCAAGCTGACGCAGCGCGCTGCTGACGTAGCGCACCGGCCAGGGCAGCAGCAGACAGCAGTAGGAAAGCAGCAGCATAAACCAGGTGTTGTAGGGGGACACCGGCCAGAACGGCTGGTTCCACAGCAGAATCAGCCCGACGCCCACCACCACGCCCGGCAGCGCCGCCGGCAGCAGCGATAGCGCATCAACAAAGGCGCTCCCCTTCATTTTTTGCACCACAACCAGCCAGGCGGCGAGCAGCCCCACCAGGCCGACAACCCCTGCCGAAGCCAGCGCCAGCGAAAGACTGGTTGCCAGTGCCGACAGCGCGTCGCCCTGCTGAGCAAACAGCGCGGCAAAATGGCGAAGGGTAACGTTGTCAGCGTGGATACCGCCCGACAGCGTGCTCATCAGGCTGGTCAGCACCATCGACGCGCCCGGCATCACCACCGCCAGCCCCCCGACACCCGCCATCACTAGCACCGCCGGAAGCGTCAGCCAGCCCAACTCCGCCCCGCTATTCTCTCCCGGCTTGCCGGTGACGCTGGTGACCTCTTTATCGCCGGTCAGCCGTTTTTGCAGCCACCAGGCCAGCAGCGCCACCGCGATCAGCAGCAGCGAAAGCAGCGACGCGCCGGGCAGATCGACAGGCCAGTCGGCGAGCTTTCTCTCAATGCCTACGGTCAGCATGACCAGCCCCGCCCGCGCCCCCAGGGCCGCCGGAACGCCGTACTCTTCAATGGCCAGGGTAAACGCCAGCAGCATCCCCGCCGCCAGAGCCGGAGAAAGCATAGGCAGCGTGATGTGCCAGAACGCTCGCCAGGCGCTGGCGCCGTGCACCCGGGCGACAATCGCCAGCCGCTGACCGCTGGCCAACAGGCTGCGCGAGACGGCGAAGTAGACCACCGGAAAGATATTGAGAGTCATCACCAGCACGATCCCGATGCGGCTAAAAAGCAGATCGTTGAGATCCCAGCCGGTCAGTTGCTGGAGATAGCCATGACTTTGCAGCATCAGGATCCACGACAGCGCGGCAATATAGGGCGGCGTCAGAAAGGGGATCAGAAAGAGCAGATCCCACAGCCGCGGCAGCGGGATAGTAAACAATCCCCGCAAGACGCCCAGCGGTAGACCGATGACCACGCTCATCAGCGCCACGCCGCAGGCCACCCACAGGGTACCGCCGAGCATCGTCGGCAGCTGCGGGTCGGCAATCAGCGTTGATACGCCGCTAAATGCGCCGCCCAGCGAACCGGCGCTAAACCGGGGAAAAATTGCCTGGAGGACAATAAACAGCAGCGGCAACGCCACCAGCACCAGCAGCGCCGCCAGCGTGCCCGCTGAAATAAGTCTCTGTTTCACGGTATATTCCTGGATACGATCTTACCCGGCTCGCGCTGCGCTTAGCCGGGCTACGGGGTCACAGCCGTCTGCGGTCCGGTAGCCAGAACAGGCGCGCCAGCGCCGCCTCCGGGGAATGTGCCCGGGCTGATGCCCAGGCGTTGCCTCTTCCCGGCTCGCGCTGCGCTTAGCCGGGCTACGAGGTCACAGCCGTCTGCGGTCCGGTAGCCCCGACAGGCGCGCCAGCGCCGCCTCCGGGGAATGTGCCCGAGCCAACTTTCGAAGCCCGGGGGAAAAGTCGGTTTACTGGGCGAAAAGCGTATTAAAGCGGGAAAGCACCGCGCTACGTTCGCTATTGCCATCGCTGGTGGTCGGCAGAATTTTCAGCTCGTTGAGCAGCGGGCGCTTCGCCGGAACATCGCTGCGGGCGGGCATAAGCCAGGCGTCGGCGACCAGCGCCTGGCCTTCCGGCGACAGCACATAATCAACGAAGGCTTTTGCGTCGTCAGCATGCTGGCTGGTTTTGAGGATCATCATCGGCCGCGGTGCAATGACCGTGCCGCTGGCCGGGAAAATCACCTTTAGCGATTCGCCCTGATGGATATTGCCGTAAGAGACATAATCAACCGCGCCGAATACCGCCGCTTTCGCCCCCTGCATCACCGGCGTTACCGCCTGGGCGTTCGGCCCGCTGACCACCATGCCATTCTTCTTTAACGCATCAAACAGCGCCCAGGCTTTATCGCCCATGCCATTCTGTAACCCGATCAGCAAATCCAGCGACGCGCCGGAAAGTGCCGGGTCCGGCGTCGTCACTTTGTCTTTGAACGCCGCTTCGGTCAGGTCGCGCCACTCTTTCGGCTCCGGAGTGCCGCTTTTGGTATTCCAGACGATCCCCAGGGCCGAAATACCCTGAGCAACGTAATCGGCGGATTTCAGGTTCGCCGGGACCTTATCGGCATTGGCACTCTGATACGGCAGCAGCCAGCCGCGGTGATGCAAATCTTCCGCCGTATCCCACGAGGCGGAAATCAGCACATCCGCCTGCGGGTTAGCCTGCTCGGCCTCGAGACGCGCCATCACCTTACCGGTGGTGGCCTGGAAAATATTTACCTTAACGCCGGTTTTCTTCTCATAGCCGCTGGCAAGGCTTTTCGCCAGCGAGCCCGGCCCGGCGGTGTAGACGGTGAGCGCCTGGGCGCTGGAGATCGTGGTGGCGGACAACATCATCGCGAGCGCGGCTCCTTTGGTAACGGTGATAACGGTTTTCATACGGATTCCCCTGAGGTTGAAGTCACGTCGCGGACGGCGGCAATGCAGCCCGCAGATAAATGAATAATTTTGTCGGCCAGCAGTTCGGCTTCGCGACGGTCGTGGGTGACGTAGACGGCAGTGATGCCCAGTTGGCGCCGCAGGCGGCTCATTTCGAGGCACAGCGACTCGCGCAGCTCGCTGTCGAGATTGGAGAGCGGCTCATCGAACAGCAGCACGCGCGGTTCTGCGACGATGGCGCGGGCCAGCGCAACGCGCTGCTGCTGACCGCCGGAAAGGCCCGACGGTTTGCGGTCGGCGAACCCGCTGAGACCGACCATCGCCAGCGCCTCCTCGACCCGTTGCTGTCGCTGCTGACGCCCGACGCCGCGCATACGCAGCGGGAAAGCCACGTTCTGCGCCGCCGTCATGTGCGGCCACAGGGCGTAATCCTGAAAGACCATGCCGAGATCGCGCTGCTCCGGCGGCAAGCCCCAGCCGGTTTTCGCCACCAGGCGATCGCCAAAGTGAATGCTGCCGCTGGCGGGTACGGTTAATCCGGCGAGCAGGCGCAGCAGCGTGCTTTTACCGCAGCCAGAAGGCCCCAGCAGCGCAACAATGCTGCCCGCATCGATATGCAGATCGATCTGATTAAGCACGGTGTGAGCGCCGAAGGCGAAAGAAACGCCGTCGAGTTTAATGCTGGTAAGCGCGCGCATTATCGCCCTCCCGTTGGGAAAGCGAGACTCTGCCCGCGGTCAACATCCGCCGGCGCGCGCTCACCTGAGACAAATTCAGGGGAGCTAACATATTGTTATCCTCTTTGGGACTTAGTGACGCCGACTATAGGGACCCTCGATGACGTATTGATTACATTTTCATTGCGGATTAACGTGTTGTCTGGCATCAGACCCATTTACCAAGGAACGCATATGAGCCGTTTTCGCCACGTGGAACTTCAGTACGCCAGTCGCCTGCTCAACCATGGCCCAACAATTTTGATAACCAGCTATGACGCCCACTCTCAACGCCGTAACGTCATGGCCGCCGCTTGGTCGATGCCAGTGGAGTTCGCTCCGCCGAGGCTGGCCATCGTGGTAGATAAAAGCGCCTGGACGCGGGAAATTATTGAGCGCAACGGCGCATTTGGCATCGTCGTTCCCGGCGTCGAGGCCGCCAGTTGGACCTACGCGGTCGGCAGCATCAGCGGACGCGATGAGGATAAATTTAACGCTTACGGCATCCCGGTCGTGCAAGGTCCGGAGCTGGGCTTGCCGCTGATTGAAGAGAAGTGTCTTGCATGGATGGAGTGCCGACTGCTGCCGGCAACGGCGGCTCAGGAGCAGTACGATACGCTGTTTGGCGAAGTGGTTTCCGCCGCCGCCGATGAGCGCGCGTTCGTCAGCGGACGCTGGCAGTTCGACGACGATAAGATCAATACCCTCCATCATCTCGGCACCGGCAACTTTGTTGCCAGCGGCCGCCACGTCCGCGCCAATACCCCGGAAGAATAGCCCCCGCTCGCCTCCGGGGCAATTCTTCACCACCCTGCGCGTCTCTCCCGGGGGCGGCGCACAGCGCCTTGCCCGGGCTACCGGACCGCAGACCGCTGAGGACGCGTAGCCCGGACAGATGCGCAGCATCGCCTCCGGGAGGTGAACTAGCGCAGCAAACGCCGCCGATCTTCGCTGGGCGTCAGGCCAAAGACCTTTTTATATAAGGTGGTAAAGTGGTTGCTGTTGGCAAAACCGCATAAATAAGCCACTTCGGTAATCGTCATATCGGTCTCGCGTAATTTGACGCGCGCCGAAACTAAGCGCAGACGCTTTAAATAATTATCCGGCGTCAATCCCGTCGCCTCTTTAATATGGCGAAAAGCGGTCCGCGTGGTCAGGTGGAATTTCTCCGCCAGCTGCGGCCAGTTATGTTCTTCAAAACAGTGCTCCTGTAGCCAGGTCAGCAATTTATGCAGCTTATATTTGGTGGTGCTATATTCGGCTTCGGTTTCCGCATGCAGAATCGTCGTCACCAGCTGGAAAAAGGCGGCTTCGCGCAGGGCAATATTTTGCCCTCGCCGCAGCTCGGCAGAAAATATTTTATCTACCAGTTCCTTGCAGATCTGGCGGGTATCCGGCGCCAGCCAGCCGTAGCAGGAAGCCTTTCGTGCGGAGAACGTCTGCAATAAGGTGTCGAGAGGCTGTAAATAATGAAATTCTACCAGTGGGTTAATTAATACGTTAATTAACTTAAGCGTTCCCAGCTCATCATAATAGTGAACATCGCCCGGCTGAACGTAAAAAACGTCGCCCTGCTGAATATATAATGGCCGGCCATTAATAACGTGTAAGCCGTGCCCTTCTTCAACGATCACCAGTTCAGCAAACTCGTGACTATGTTCATGGCTATTATCTTCCGGATCGCTGGCGTACATTCCCAGCTTATCCTGCGGATGGGTGAAATAATACTCAACGGTTAGCATCATCGATCGGGTCCAAAACGGCATACGGCGCAGGGGCAAGATAATGCATTTAACCGGCCGCCACGAGCAAGATTTATGGAATTGTGATCGGCGACCCGCTCATCTCATTATCAGTGCCATTTTGCCAGATGCATTGGCATTGCCAGAGTGGTTGCCGCGGGCGGCGGCGTCTTATGCTGCGGACAAATCAACACAGAGGACGCAGTATGTCACAGGCAATTCAGCATAATTCTCAGGTCATGATGACCCGCCACCCGAATTTTTTACGTACCGCCGAGGCGCTCCGGCCCGCGCTGAGTCGTCAGGCACACCCGCCGATCGCGGTAGTCGAAGCCCACGCCGACGCCGCGGCGCTCTTCGGCTGGCGCGCCGAGCCGGTGAGCACCCTGGCCGCGCTTTACCAGCGCGAGCTGAGTAGCGGCGATAGCGTCATTATTGATTTTGGCAGCCACTACGTTGGCTACCTGCATTTTCTCTGCCAGAGCGCCGGGAGTCCGCCGGACGCTCCGGCCCATCTGCAGTTGACCTTCGGCGAAACGCTGAGCGAAGTGTGCGAACCGTTCAGCGACTATCAGGGCTGGCTCAGCAGCAGCTGGCTGCAGCAGCAGGATCTGTGGCTTGATGTCCTGCCCGCCGAAATTGACCTGCCGCGCCGCTACTGCTTCCGCTATCTGAAGGTGGAGGTCAAAGCCGTTTCGCGCAAGTTTCGCCTGCAGTTCACGCAGATTGAGGTTAACGCGGTCACCTCGGCCAGCGGCGCATGCCCGGCGGCGACAACCTCCGACCCGCAGCTCCGGGCCATCGATAACGTTGCCGTGCTGACCCTGCAAAACTGCATGCAGGAAGTGTTTGAAGACGGCCCCAAACGCGACCGCCGCCTGTGGCTCGGCGATTTACGTCTGCAGGCGCTGGTCAACGATGTCACCTTCGCACGCCACGATCTGGTGCGCCGCTGCCTGTACCTTTTTGCCGGGCATACTCGCGAGGACGGCATGGTATCGGCCAACGTGTTCGTGCAGCCGGATGTCATTGCGGACGATACCTTTCTTTTTGATTATTCATTGTTTTTTGTCGACGTCCTCTACAACTATCTGCAAAGCGCGGAGGATATGGCCACGGCCCGCGAGCTGTGGCCCACGGCGCGTCGTCAGGTAGAACTGGCGCTGACCCGCTGCGACGCCTCCGGCGTTGTGCGCGATAGCGACGACTGGTGGGTGTTTATCGACTGGCAGGCGTCGCTGAATAAACAGGCGGCGGCGCAGGGGGTACTGATTTACTGCCTGCAGCGCGCTATCTGGCTGGCGGAGCGTTTCGAACCTGAGCTGGCCGCAAGCTATCGCCAGCGTTTACAGCAGCTCAAAGCGGCGGCCCTCGATGCGTTATGGGACCCGCAGCAGGGCTTTTACGTCAGCGGCGCCCGGCGGCAGGTCTCCTGGGCATCGCAAATCTGGCTGGTGCTGGCGGAAGTCGGCACGCCGCAGCAGCGCCGGGAGATCATGCGCAACCTGGAGAAAAATCCCCCCGCGGTCGCCATGAACACACCCTACCTGCGTCATCACTATATCGCAGCCCTTCTGCAGTGCGGGCTGCGCGACGAGGCAGTTGCGCAGATCAAAGCCTACTGGGGAGCCATGGTCGACTACGGCGCCGATACCTTCTGGGAAATCTTCGACCCGGCGCATCCTGATTTTTCCCCTTATGGTAGCAAACTGATAAACAGTTATTGCCATGCGTGGAGCTGCACCCCGGCCTGGTTTATTCGCCAGTACGGACTTTAACAACAACGATAAGCGAGTGTATTTTTATGGCAGAAACAACCTTTACCCTGTGGCGGCAGCGCCTTGGCTATGGCATCGCCGACCTCTCCTGCAATCTCGTGTGGCAGATGATCTCTCTTTATCTGATGTTCTTTTACACCGACGTGATGGGCCTGCCCGCCTATTACGTTGGCCTGATGTTTCTCGTGACGCGTCTGGTGGATGGCGTTGCCGACGTGCTGATGGGGCTGGTTATCGACAATACCGCCACCCGCTGGGGACGCTGTCGTCCGTATCTGCTTATTGGCGCGATCCCCTTCGGATTGCTGTGTATTCTGGCCTTCTACGTGCCGGATTTCGGCACCACCGGTAAGCTGATCTACGCTTTTGTCACCTATCTGTGCCTGTCGTTTCTCTATACCATCGTCAACATTCCGTTCTGCGCCATGCTGCCGTTTCTGACGAACGACTCGCGGGAACGCACCACGCTGTCGGCGGTGCGTATTCTGCTCGGTTCGCTCGGCGCGACCATCGTCGCGGTCGCCACTCTGCCGCTGGTTGGCGCGCTGGGGAAAGGCAATCAGCAGCACGGTTTCTTCTACACGGCGGTGGTTTTCGGCGTTATTGCCACCTTCTTCCTGCTGGTGAGCTTCCGGAACGTTAAGGAAAATATCAGCATTACGCAGGAGCGCATGACCTTAAAACGCGCCTGGGTCAGCCTGCGCGCCAACCGGCCGTGGTTCGTCTTCGCCATCAATATTTTCCTGATGTGGGGCGCGTTTTTCTTCCAGACCGGGGCGCTGGTCTACTTTTTCCATTATTACGTCGGCAATAACGATCTCACGGCGATCGTCGCCGGGATCTCCACCTTCGTGCCTCTGCTGGGTACCCTCACCGTGCCGCTGCTCGCCAGCCGGATGAAAAAGCGCCACGTTTATCTGGTCGCCAGCGCGATCAACCTGGTCGGCATGGGCATGATGATGGCGGCTGGCGTTAACAGCTGGGGCCTGGTTGCCGGTGCGGTGGTGCTATCGCTTGGCGCCGGACAGCGCACGGCAATTTACTTCTCCATGCAGGCCGATCCGGTGGATTACGGGGTGTGGAAAACCGGCATCAATACCGCCGGCATTTTGACCTCTATCAACGGCTTTCTTGGCAAGGTGGCTATGGCGGGCGCGGGCGCTATTACCGGGGTACTGCTCTCATCCGGCGGCTATATCGCCAACCAGGCCCAAAGCGACGGCGCGATGCTGGCGATAAAAGCCTGCTACCTCTATATCCCGGCGCTGCTGATTGTCGCCTCAATGCTGTGGATTGGCCGCTTCTATCGCCTCGACGACCAGTATGAACAGATCCGCGCCGACCTTGATGCCGGACGCCGCGCGCCGCCGGACACGTCGTCAGTCGCCGGAGAAAACCACGCCCTGTAAGGCGCAGCACACCCTTCATACCTCTGAAAAAAATAAGGATTAATATGCGTATCTCTTTGATTAGCATGGCGGTTTGCTGCGCCCTTTTTTCGGCTTACGGCGCAAATGCGGCCCCGCTCACCGTCGAACAACGGCTGGCGCTGCTGGAGGCCCGGCTTAATCATGCGGAGCAGGAGGCCGGAGAGGCTAAACGTCGGGCGCAGCAGGCGGAGCTGCGCACCAGCGCGGCAGAACAGCGTGCGGCGGCGGCGGAAAAACAGGTGCAGACGTTAAGCCAGCGCACCGATGCCACGGAGCAAAAGCAGCAGGCTGCCGACAAACAGCTGGCGAAAACCCGCCTTACCGACGGCTTTGAATTTAACGCCTACGCCCGCTCCGGAATGCTGGTCAACAGCCACGGCAAAGGCGCGCGCGGCGGCCCGGGGATCTCGCCGGCCAGTTCGCTCAACGGTGACGCCCACGTTGGCCGTCTCGGCAATGAGAAAGATAACTACGTGGAGCTTAGCTTCGGCAAAAAAATGACCTTCAGCGACGGGTCGTGGGCGCACTTTAAAACCATGCTTGCCGACGGCGCGACCAACCCGGATCCGTGGGTGCAGGATAACGACAGCCACCATCTGAACGTGCGCCAGCTGTACGTTGAGATGGGTAATTTCGCCGATTTTTCCGGGCCGTTCAGGAGCGCTTCCATCTGGGCGGGCAAGCGTTTCGACCGCGATAACTTCGATATCCACTTTACCGATAGCGATATTATGTTCCTCGGCGGTACCGGCGGCGGGATCAATGACGTCAACTGGAACAGCACGCTGCGCGGCGATTACTCGGTCTATGCGCGCAGCTTTGGCGATCTGGGCAGCGATAACTATCAGGATAACGATATACAAAACCTGATGTTTACCGCCAACCACTTCTGGAACAACTGGCAGCTGATGACCACGGCGATGACCGCCCAGGGTAACGATGACCTGAAAGATACAACGTCGACGACCGGCAGCTACGCCCTGCGCAGCGATAATACGGCGAAAAACGGCTACTACGCGATGCTGGCGTATCACGACAAGCAGCGGTTTTATGGCCTGGCGCCGGGCGTTTCGGAGAGCGCCCTGCAGTACGGCGGCGGGCTGGGCGCCGAAGCGCGGCAGCCGGGCAGCGACGGCGATCTTACCGAAAACGCCAAATCTCTGCGCTTTGCGTCATACGGTATTTTGCCGCTGGGGAAAAACTGGCAGCTTGCGCCATCGGTTATCGCCCAGCATAGCGAAGACCGCTATCGCGACGGGGACCGCTACGATTGGGCAACCTTCAACCTGCGGGTTTCCCAGGGGATCACCCGCAACTTCGCCCTGCTGTACGAGGCGTCCTGGCAATATATGGACCTGAATCCCAACGGCCGAACCTATCGCTACGACAGCGGCGTGCATCAATACCAGGCGGTGAGCGGCGATTTTTACAAGCTGACCTTCGCCCCGACCTTTAAAGTGGGCGATGTATTGGATATTAAAGCGCGGCCGGAGATACGTTTCTTTGTTACGTGGATGAACTGGGATAAAGATCTGGATCGCTACGCGATCAACGATGATTTCGGCAGTAAAGGCTTTACCGCCGGGGGGAACTGGAACTTCGGCGTGCAGACGGAGATTTGGTTTTAATAAAATAGCCCGTCCGGGGTAAACGCCTGGACGGGTTTATTTAAACACTCGCGGTTACTTTGTCACTATGCCAGTACAGTATGAAGTACATTAAACTAATAAAATAAAAACCATAAAATATGAGCGCTGTATTTCTCGACTTCTGTCAAAATAGAATCATTGGTTTCCATACGTAATACTCTCCTTTTTAAAGGCCCTGGTTACGAAATGGGGCAAACTCTGTCATTTTCCTTGCGAAGAATAACGTTTCAAATAACCTTCAACAAGTTGATAATCAATGGATTGCCCTGAAGCAATAAAAGCAGCTTTCTGGATGCACCGGTTGGATGACGTCGTTTCGTTTCCCAGCTTTTAACCAGCTCATAGCTAACGCCAACGGCGGCGGCGAAGTCCTGCTGTTTTAAACCTGTGGCTTCGCGTATCGCTTTCACATCAACTTCGCTGAAGGTATGAACGTGGTGCACCTTCGGCGTTTGTTCACCCTTCTCAATCCTGACCATTTCTTCTGCACTAGCCAGCAGATCGGCAAACAATTCGTCTTTCATACACACCTCAGTTGGCTCTCTGGCGCTATCAATGTATCGATCATTAATAGCTCAGCCTCACTTCATGTTTATTGGCTAGTTTAATAACTCAGCAACCTGCCTTAACATCTTTTTCTGCTCCTGGCTTAACTCATCCTGTTCATTTTTAGGATAGATGAGCGCCAGGTAGATTCTTCCCTTTATCGTTACATTATAGTAAATCACCCGCACGCCGCCGCGCTTTCCCGTTCCGGGACGACTCCAGCGGATTTTACGAAAACCTCCAGTTCCCGAAATGGTGTCACCTGCCTCAGGATCATTGATCAGGATTTCCTGGAAGGCCCGAAATTCATCATCCGGTAACAGCGCCTGGCGTCGTTTACTGAAACCTTGTAGTTCAATAAAAGTAAACATCTCATTCCCTGATGTCCTTACGACTTACCAGACAAAATACATGTACAGGGTACATTAATCAAGGAGTTTTATGTACCCTGTACATGGTGACGCGTTTACCCATGACAAGATGTATCGCTCATGACTTCGCTTCAGTGCCCCTCTCCCGGGGGCGGCGCAGAGCGCCTTGCCCGGGCTACCGGACCGCAGATCACCGGGAACGCGTAGCCCGGACAGATGCGCAGCATCGCCTCCGGGGAAGAAACCGGGTTACATGTTATAGCCCGGTTTCTTAATCAACTGTTCCATCTGCGGGGCGATTTCGCTGTCCCACACCTGCTGCCAGTCGCTCGGCTCAACCTGCTTCAGGGCCACGCTCACTGAACTCTCTTTGCTGTTGAGATGGCGAATCAACACCTCGGTAATATCGGCGGCCAGCGCCGCTTTTTGTTCATCATTCAGGTCGCGGGGAAAACATTTAATATCAACGTGCGGCATAGCAGGCTCCTTTATTGTCTGGACGATAAAACTAGCATAACCCGCGTCATCCGGATCGCTTTTTGTGCTTTAAATCAGCTCGTTGCGGCGCAGAACGGCTTCGAGTTTGGGATGTCGATACACCGCATCCGCCACGGCGACGAATTTTGGCGTCTGCGCCGCAAACCACTCCCGGCGCGGGCCCCAGGCGCACATCGCCGCAATATAGCAGTCCAGCAGGGTTATCTCCGCCCCCAGCGCATACGGCGCGGCGGCAAGCTGCTCCTCCAGCCACAGATAGAGCGATTTGCGATAGCTGATGCAGCTTTCCCGCAGCTGGTTTGGCGCATCGGCGGCCCAGCGCTCCGGGTAATCCGCAAAGGTAAAGGTGGGATAGACGTTCGCCACCAGCCAGATGAGCAGACGCTGAAAGGCATGCCGCTGCGGCGATCCCGGCGCCGGAGCCAGATCCGGTCGAACGTCGAGGATCATCAGGGCAATCGCCGCGGATTCGGTCATCACGCTGCCGTCTGCAAGCGTCAGGGTCGGCACCTGACACAGCGGGTTTATCTTTTTGAGGCGGTCGCGCTGCGGGCCCGGCTGGTCAAAGCCCTCAACGTTAACAAAATGGTACGGGATATCGGCCAGCGTCAGCATCAGTTCGCTAATTGTTGAGCCCCAGCCGGGTACGCCATAGACGGTGATCATATTCTGCGCCCTCGATGAATTTGCCGCTCAGGAACAGAGCGGCGACGGGTTTAGCAATTTTGCAGTATAGATTTGATTACGCCATGCCGCTATTGAGGCCCCCTCGCACATGCGAAACGGCAGAGCTACGCCGACTCGCGCGCCACCAGGTGAAAGCCGATATCAATAATCGCTTCCCGTTCTTCTCCACCTTCTATGCGGTCGGCAAGCAGCGTGGCCGCCTGCTCGCCGATGGCATGCCGGTCGACGCTGACGGTGGTGATGGCCGGACGGTTGCTGGCGGCGAAGTCCAGATCGCCAAAACCGATCACCGCCAGATCCTGCGGCACGCGCAGCCCCCGGCTTTCGGCTTCCATAATCGCCCCCTGGGCAAGGGTATCGGAGCTGCAGACGATAACGTCAAACTCGCCGCCGGCGAGCAGCTCGGCCAGCCCGCGACGCCCCAGCGCCAGCGATGCCGGAAGCGGCACCTCGACCTGCGGCGCATCGTCAATGCCGTTTTTGGCCAGCCGGGCGCGGAGCCCCTGCTTTCGCAACGTCGCGCGCGCATCGCCAGCCCACAGCAGACCCGGGCGGCGGTAGCCTTTTTCCAGTAGGTACTCGCCAATGGTTTCGCCGACTTTTTCATGCGAAAAACCGACCAGCATATCCAGCGGCGTCGGGGTGAGATCCCAGATTTCCACCACCGGCGTGGCGGCGTTGAGGATCGTCTTCTTCAACGCCGGGGCGTGCTGAATGCCGGTCAATACCACGCCATCCGGACGCCGGGAGAGTAAGGTTGCTACCAGCTCGGCTTCGGTCTGTCGGCTGTAGCCCGCCACGCACAGCAGCATATGGTAGCCGCGCGCCGCCAGGGTATCGCTCAGCGCCTGGATGGTATCGACAAACATATTGTTATTGATTTGCGGCACCACCACGGCCACCAGCTTGCTGCGCCTGGAGGCCAGGCCGCCGGCCAGCGCGTTAGGGATATAGCCCGTTGCCTGCACCGCCTGCATCACTTTCTCGACCGTTTTTGGCCTCACCAGCTGCGGCGTATTCAGCGCCCGGCTGACCGTCATCGACGACAATCCGGCGCTACGGGCTACGTCATCCAGCGTCGGCGCGCGCGTCGGTTTTCTGCTTTTCACGACTAAGCCCCTGTGTTGAGTCGTTTTCTGTGGGCATTATTGATGATGGCCCGCGCAATTGCCAGCGCTCACCTCGACATCCTCAATAGAATCAAATACCTGAAACACAAAATGTTATCGCTATCATTTTGATTTGTGATTTTTCACAAACCTTTTTGGATCGTGACCTGAGCTGCATAATTTTACCCTTTATAACCGCTAATTGTGATCGTTTGTACAAATTAAAATCACTGTCGTAGCGCCAGGACAATTTCAGGATTAAAAATGTTAGCGCAAACATTTTACCAATAAAAAGGAACTAACTATGACCTCGAGCGCTAATTCCAAGTCCGTGACCTACGCCAAAGCTTCCGGCGTCAAAACCGCCGCTGAAACCGGCGACCGCATTGAACACGTCAAACTGTCGCTGGCCTTTCTGCCGCTGGCGACCCCCGTTAGCGATGCAAAGGTTCTGACCGGTCGGCAAAAACCGCTTACCGAAGTAGCGATCGTTATCGCGGAAATCCGCTCCCGGGACGGCTTTGAAGGCGTTGGCTTCAGCTATTCCAAGCGTGCGGGCGGCCAGGGCATTTACGCCCACGCCAAAGAGATCGCCGATAATCTGCTCGGCGAAGACCCGAACGATATCGACAAGATCTACACCAAACTGCTGTGGGCCGGCGCATCCGTTGGCCGCAGCGGTATGGCGGTACAGGCCATCTCCCCTCTTGATATTGCGCTGTGGGATATGAAAGCCAAACGCGCCGGACTACCGCTGGCGAAACTGCTCGGCGCGCACCGCGATTCCGTTCAGTGCTACAACACCTCCGGCGGCTTTCTGCATACGCCGCTGGATCAGGTGTTAAAAAACGTGGCTATCTCCCGTGAGAACGGGATTGGCGGGATTAAGCTGAAGGTCGGTCAGCCGAATACCGCCGAAGATATTCGTCGCCTGACGGCGGTGCGTGAGGTGCTGGGCGATGACTTCCCGCTGATGGTGGACGCCAACCAGCAGTGGGATCGCGAAACCGCTATCCGCATGGGGCGCAAAATGGAGCAGTTCAATCTGATCTGGATTGAAGAGCCCCTTGACGCCTACGATGTTGAAGGCCACGCGCAGCTCGCCGCCGCGCTGGATACGCCGATTGCCACCGGCGAGATGCTGACCAGCTTCCGCGAACATGAGCAGCTTATCCTCGGCAACGCCAGCGACTTTGTCCAGCCGGATGCGCCGCGCGTCGGCGGGATCTCCCCGTTCCTGAAGATTATGGATCTGGCGGCGAAGCACGGTCGCAAGCTGGCCCCGCACTTTGCGATGGAGGTACACCTGCATCTCGCCGCCGCCTATCCGCTCGAGCCGTGGCTGGAGCACTTCGAGTGGCTGAACCCGCTGTTTAACGAACAGCTGGAGCTGCGCGACGGACGGATGTGGGTTTCCGAACGCCACGGTCTGGGCTTTACCCTGAGCGAACAGGCCCGCCGCTGGACCCAGCAAAGCTGCGAGTTTGGTAAACGCCCTTAACCGAATTCCCCGGATGGCGGCGTAAGGGCTACCGGTCCGCAGATGACTGAAAACCCGTAGCCCTGCCGGGGAAATACCTCTTATTGACTGTACCCACAATAAACAACCCTGCAAAGGAGTTGAAGATGACTACCCCCTTAAAACGCAGCAACGTGCGTTACGGCATATTACTGTTTTTATTTCTGGCTACCGTATTTAATTATGCCGACCGGGCAACGCTGTCCGTCGTCGCGCCTATTATGAGCAAAGAGTTAGGCTTTGATCCCGAGGCGATGGGGCTGGCCTTTTCAGTTTTTGGTATCTCCTACGTCATTATGCAAATACCCGGCGGCTGGCTGCTGGATAAATATGGTTCGCGGCTGGTCTACGGCTGCGCGCTGATTGGCTGGTCAGTCGTCACCATGTTTCAGGGAACGATCTATCTGTTCGCCAGCCCATTGATCGTACTGGTGATTCTGCGTCTGATGATGGGCGCGATAGAAGCCCCCGCCTTTCCCGCTAACAGTCGTCTGAGCGTACAGTGGTTTCCCAATAAAGAGCGCGGGTTCGTCACCTCGGTCTATCAGGCCGCGCAGTATATTTCCCTGGGAATTATTACGCCGCTAATGACGATTATTCTGCATAATTTAAGCTGGCACTACGTATTTTATTATATTGGCGCTATCGGCGTGGTGCTGGGGATATTCTGGCTGGTAAAAGTAAGAGATCCCTCTTACCATCCAAAAATTAACCAACAGGAGCTCGACTATATTCGCGAAGGCGGCGGCGAGCCGGAATTAGGTACGAAAAAAACGCAGCAGAAATTAACCCTCGCGCAGATTAAAAGCGTCTGCGTTAATCGCATGATGATCGGCGTGTATATCGGCCAGTTCTGCGTAACGTCCATTACCTGGTTCTTCCTGACGTGGTTTCCCACCTATCTCTACCAGGCCAAAGGTATGTCGATCCTCAAGGTCGGTTTTGTCGCCAGTATCCCGGCCATTGCCGGATTTATCGGCGGACTGCTCGGTGGGGTATTCTCAGACTGGCTGCTCAAACGCGGCTACAGCCTGACGACCGCCCGCAAGCTGCCGGTGATCTGCGGCATGCTGCTCTCCTGCGTGATTGTCGTCGCCAACTACACCACCTCGGAAGTGGTGGCGATCGCCGCCATGAGCCTGGCCTTCTTTGCTAAAGGCTTCGGTAACCTCGGCTGGTGCGTGCTGAGCGACACCTCGCCGAAGGAAATGCTGGGAATTGCCGGCGGGGTGTTCAACATGTGCGGCAACCTGGCGAGTATTATCACGCCGCTGGTTATCGGCGTGATCCTCGCTAATACCCACTCCTTTGATTACGCCATCCTGTACGTCGGTTCCATGGGCGTGCTGGGCCTGTTCTCCTATCTGTTTATCGTCGGGCCGCTGGATCGTTTGACGCTGACCCCGCGCGCCGCCTGATTTAAAACCCTGGCGAGCATTCGCCTCCGCTGTTTCGCATCACACTCCTGCGAAACAGCGGTTTTTTAGTAGGTTATCCCCGGCGGATTCACCTCCGATTGCGTCACCTCTTCGCCCTGCTCTCCCCAGCGCGCCAGCACTTTCTGATACTCGCCGCGAGCAATCGCGCCGTTCAGCGCCGCCTGCAGCGCCGGAGCCAGGCCGTTGCCCTTTTTGGTCGTGGTGGCAACGTACGCTTTTTTCGGCCCCAGGCCGACGACTTTGGTTTTGCCGCTGAGCGCCGCTTTATAGGCCGCCACCGACTGCGGCCCAAAGAACACGTCCGCGCGACCGGACTGAATATAGAGGTTACCCGAGGCGTCATCGGTCAGGTAGACCGGCAGCGCGGGTTGCCGCCCGGCGGCTTCGTTTTCGGCGTTCCAGCCGAGCAAAATCCGCTCCTGGTTAGTCCCGGACCCGACGATCACTTTTTTACCCGCGAGATCCGCCGGACCGCTCACGCGGGCGATATCGCTGGTTGATTTCACGGAAAAGGCCAGAGAGTCAACGCGATAGGTTGCAAAATCAAACTTCTCTTTCCGCTGCTCGGTCACCGCAATATTGACCAGCGCGACGTCGTAGCGTCCGGAAGTAATCCCCAGCGGCCAGACCTCCCAGGCGGTGGGCACCAGCTTTAGCTTCAGCCCGAGGCTGCCGGCCAGCAGCCGGGCAATATCCGGGTCGCTGCCGATACGCGTGCGGTTATCGCTGGCCAACAGCGCCAGCGGCGGCGAATTGAGCGCCGAAATCGCCACCGTTAAGGTACCCGGCTCGACGAAGGCGTAATTTGCCGGGATCTTCGCGATCGCCTGCTCATCGCGGGTCACCGGCAGCGGCTGCTCGTTGGCGCGCAGGTCGATAGCCGCCTGCGATGCCGCAGATAAAGAGAGTAGTGTCAGGGCCAAAAGTCCGTTTCTCATGCCGCTAATACCCTCGATAAGAACTGCCGCGTACGCGGATGCTGCGGTTGGTTCAGCACGGCGTCGCTGCTGCCCTGCTCGACTATCTTGCCGTCGACCATAAACACCACCCGGTCCGCCACCTCTTTCGCAAAACCGATTTCATGGGTGACCACCACCAGTGTGGTGCCGGAGCGCGCCAGCTTTTTAATCACGTCCAGCACTTCCCCCACCAGCTCAGGGTCGAGCGCGGAGGTCGGTTCATCGAACAGCATTACCCGCGGGTTAAGCGCCAGCGCCCGGGCAATAGCGATGCGCTGCTGCTGGCCGCCGGACAGGTGCCGCGACCAGGCGTCGGCTTTATTGCGCAGTCCGACCACGTCCAGCAGTTCATACGCCCGCGCGATCGCCTCTTTGCGGGTCGCCTGCTTATGGGCGATGGGGGCCTCAATCAGATTTTCCAGCACCGTCAGATGCGGGAACAGGTTGAAGTTCTGAAATACGTAGCCGACGTTAACCCGCTGGCGGAGGATCTCTCTCTCTTTCAGCTCGTAGAGCTTGTCGCCTTTACGGCGATAGCCGATATAGTCGCCATCGATCTGAATAAAGCCTTCATCCACGCGCTCCAGATGATTAATCGCCCGCAGCAGCGTCGATTTTCCCGAACCGGACGGCCCGAGTATCACCGTCACCGTGCCGGGTTCGATTTCCAGCGAAACGTCATCAAGCGCTTTATGGCGGCCAAAATATTTGCTGACGCCGGTGATGGAGATATGGCCGTTACGAGAGTTGGGCATGGGCGGACTCCTGGGGTTGTGGGCGACGAATGGACTCAACGCGACGGCTGCTGCGGGCGCTATTGACCGCCGAGCGGCGTTCGCTGCGGGCCAGTCCGCGCTCGACCAGATACTGGATCAGCGACAGCACGCTGGTGATCGCCAGATACCAGGCGGCGCCGACCATCAGCAGCGGGATCACTTCCTGGGTGCGGTTATAGATCATCTGGATGGTGTAAAACAGCTCCGGCATCGCCAGCACGTAAACCATCGCCGTCCCCTTGGCGAGGCTGATAATTTCGTTAAAGCCCGCCGGTAAAATGGTGCGCAGCGCCTGCGGCAGAATAATGCGCAGGGTCCGACGGCTGGCCGGAAGCCCCAGCGCCGCCGCCGCTTCATACTGCCCGTGATCGACCCCGAGAAAGCCGCCGCGGATAATTTCGGCGGTGTAGGCGCTTTGCACCAGGGTCAGCCCGACAACGGCGGTAGAAAACTGCCCCAGCACGTTGATGGTCTCAAAGCTGGCCCAGCGAATCGCGGTGAACGGAATGCCTATCGCTAGCGTGTCGTAAAGATAGGAGAAGTTGTAGAGAATAATCAGCACTACGATCAGCGGCAGCGAGCGGAACAGCCAGATATAGCCCCAGGCCAGGCTGCTCAGCAGCCATGAACTGGAGAGCCGTGCCAGCGCCAGCAGGCCGCCGAGAATAACGCTCAGCGCCGTTGCCAGCAGGGTCAGCAGCAGCGTCTGCCCGAGACCTTCAAGGATCACCGGGTCAAAGAACCAGCGGGCAAAGACGCGCCACTCCCAGCGCGGGTTAAAGGCGACCGATTGAATCACCACCGCCAGCACCAGCAGCGCCAGCAGCGCGCCTACCGCCCGCAGCGGATAGCGCGCGGGGACAACCTTAATCGTTTCCTGGGTATGCATATTGGCTCCTTAAGCGCTCTGGCTCAGCGCGCTGACCGCCAGCGCTTTCGTAAAGCGCAGTCGACCATCGAACGGCGGCAGGCTGTACTCTTCCGGATCGCGGCTGAGGTCAAACTGCGCCTCGTAGCCCTGGCTCAGGTAGAGCCGCACCGCTTCCGGCTGCCGAAAACCGGTGGTCAGATAGATATGGCTGTAGCCTGCGAGCAGCGCCCGTCGCTCCAGCTCCTGCACCACTTTCGCCGCCAGCCCCTGCTGGCGCAGACGACGATGGGTCCAGATACGTTTGATTTCTGCCGTATGGGCATCTTTCGGTTTGTACGCGCCGGTGGCGATAATTTCCCCTTCGCGCTCCAGCACGATAAATAGCCCCTGCGGCGCCAGATACCATTCAGTCAGCTCGACTTCGGCATCGCGGGAGAAATAGTCGCCGTAGCGCGCGGCGTACTCGCCGAACAGGCCCTCAATAATCGGCTGCAGCTCCGGCGCTTCCGGGGAGACATCGCGGAATAGATCGCTCATCATGCCTCCTGTTAGTCGCCGAGTCCGGCCGGGTTGATTTCCGATTGCGGAATGCTCTCCACGCCTTCCCCCCAGCGGTTCAGCACCTTCGCGTAGTCGCCGCTGCGGATTGCGCCGTTCAGCGCCGTCTGTACCGGTTCAACCAGACCGCTGCCTTTTTTCACCGTCACGGCAATATGCGCCGCCTTCGGCCAGCCGCCGTCAACGCTGCCTACCAGCTTGGTTTTGCCGGTCAGCGCCGCTTTCCACGCGCCGATCACGTTGGGGCCGAAGAAGGCGTCGGCGCGCCCGGACTGCAGCGCCAGGGTCTGGGCGGCGTCGTCTTTGGTGTAGACCGGCGTAAACGGCTTCAGCCCCTTCTTGAGATTCTCGGCGTTCCACGCCAGCAAAATGGCTTCCTGATTGGTGCCGGAGCCGACGATAATCCGCAGCCCGGCAATATCTTCCGCTTTTTCAATTTTGCTCAGCGGACTGGTGCTCTTGACGTAAAAACCCAGCGAATCTTTGCGGTAGGTGGCGAAATCAAACTTCTCTTTGCGCTCTTTGGTCACGGTGATATTGCTGACCGCCGCATCATATTTGCCGGAAGCGACGCCGAGCGGCCAGTCCTCCCACGAGGTGGGTACCACATTCAGCTCCAGCCCGAGGCTGTCGGCCACCAGGCGGGCGATATCCACCTCGCTGCCGAGCAGGGTTTTGTTATCGTCAGAAAACACGGTCAGCGGCGGTGAGTTCAGCGCGGCGACCGCGACCGTCAGCTTACCCGGCACCGCCAGGTGGAGACCTTTCGGCAGCTGCGCGATAGCCTGCGGGTTTTTCGCCGTATGAATCGGCGTTTTGTTGGCTTCGAGGCTCACGCCGGTGCCGTTGATCGTGACGTTCTGCGCCCAGGATGACGCGCTAACGGCCAGCGCCAGCGCCAGCGCCAGTAATAGCGATTTTTTCTGCGTTTTCTGCATAGCGGGTGTTCTCTATTATTGTTTTTGGAATTGATTCACGGGCTCTGCCAGCCCTAAGCTTTCGCGCAGCGTGGTGCCGGGATATTCCCGGCGGAATAGTCCGCGCTGCTGAAGAATCGGTACCACCTGATCCACAAAGCGCGGGAAGGTATCCGGCGTACCGCCCTGGATAATAAAACCGTCCGTCGCGCGCTGTTCAAACCACTGCTGCAGACCATCCGCCACCTCTTCGGCGGTTCCGGCAAAGCGCGGTCGCGGGCTGGCCGCCTCCAGCGCCACCTGGCGCAGTGTCAGGCCGCGTTCGCGGGCATTGCGTTTTATCTCGTCGGTGGTGCTGCGAAAGCTGTTCTGCCCGAGGTCGCCGATATCCGGAAACGCCTCATCCAGCGGATACTGGGCAAAGTCGTGATGTTCAAAATAGCGGCCGAGATAATTCAGCGCGTCTTCAATCGATACCAGCGCAGCGGTGGTCTGGTATTGCTGCTCCACATCGTCGGCGCTGTCGCCAACGATGACGCTGACGCCCTGGAAGATATGTAGTTCGCTCTCCCGGCGGCCGTGCGCTGCAAGCTGGCTTTTGACGTCGCGATAAAAGGCCTGCGCCTCCGCCAGCGACTCCTGATGGGTAAAAATAGCGTCAGCGTGGCTGGCGGCTAACTTTTTACCGTCATCGGAGGCGCCCGCCTGAAAGATAATGGGTCGGCCCTGCGGCGTGCGGGCAATATTTAGCGGACCGGCTACTTTAAAGAAATCGCCGTGATGATTAAGCGTGTGCAGCTTATTTTTATCAAAGAACTGGCCGCTCTCTTTATTACGAATAAACGCGTCCTGCTCCCAGGAGTCCCACAGGCCTTTGACAACCTGCAGATATTCATCGGCAATACGGTAGCGCAGCGCATGATCGGGATGCTGGGCGCGGGAGAAGTTTTTTGCTGAGCCTTCCAGCGGCGAGGTGACCACGTTCCAGCCCGCGCGGCCGCCGCTCAGATGATCGAGGCTGGCGAACTGGCGGGCGGTGGTAAAGGGTTCGCTGTAGGAGGTCGACAGGGTACCGACCAGGCCTAAACGCGAAGTTACCGCCGCAAGGGTGGATAATACGGTGAGCGGTTCAAAACGATTTAAAAAATGCGGGATCGATTTTTCATTAATATATAAGCCATCGGCAACAAAAATAAAATCGAGCTTGCCCTCTTCCGCTTTTAACGCCGTCTGCTTGACGAACTCAAAGTTAATACTGGCGTCGGCCACCGCGGCCGGATGACGCCAGGCCGACATATTTCCCGATGCGCCGTGTAATATAGTACCAATGCGCAGCTGCCGTTGTTCAGACATCGTTAATCCTTAGTCAATGACCCTGAATAATTAAAGTGCTTTTAATGCCTGCTCTGCCAGATCGGCAAAGTAGTGCGCCGCCGGGGCGATTAAACGCTCATCCGGGTTAAACGCCGGATGGTGAAGACCAAATTCGCTGGCGCTGCCGATGCTGACGAACGCGCCGGGAATATGCTGAAGATAAACGGCAAAATCCTCCCCGCCGAGATGGAGATCCGCATGGTGCGTGCGGTAGCCAGACTTATCGGCCACGTCGCTGGCGAAAGCGGCCCAGCGCTCATCATTAACCAGCGCGGTCGGTCCGGCGTACCAGAAGACATCGATCTGCGCGCCGAAGGCGCTGGCGAAGCCGGCGGCAATCTCGCTTACCCGCGCTTTCACCCGCTGCTGGACTGCGCTGCTGTGGGTGCGCAGCGTACCTTCCAGCTCGACGCTTTCCGGCAGGACGTTCCAGGTATTGCCGCCCTGAATCCGCGTGACGCTAAGCACCACGGAATCAAGGGTATTCACTTCGCGGCTGGCGACGCTTTGCAGCAGGGTCACCAGCTGGCTGGCCAGCAGAATGGCGTCCTTCCCTTCATGAGGCCGGGCGGCGTGAGCGCCTTTGCCGGTCACCTTAAACACAAAGCGATCGACGTTGGCGTAAAACGCGCCGCCTCGGGTGGCGAATTCGCCCACCGGCAGACCCGGTTCATTATGCATACCGAAAATGGCGGAAACGCCCTCCAGCACGCCGGCGCGAATCAGGGTTTTCGCGCCGCCGAAGCTCTCCTCCGCCGGCTGGAACAGAATACGGACGCGTCCCGCCAGCTGCGCTTCGCGTTGTTTCAGCAGTAAGGCCGCGCCAAGGATCACGCTGGTATGAATATCATGCCCGCAAGCGTGCATTACGCCGGCATTCAACGAGCGAAACGGCACGCTGGCCGCCTCTTCGATAGGCAGCGCATCGATATCGGCACGCAGGGCTATCACCTTATCGCCGCTGCCCACTTCGGCAACCGCGCCGGTTTTCAGTTCATAAGGCAGCAGGCTGATGCCGCCGCTCTGCAGCCAGTCGCGAATACGTGCGGTGGTGTCGACCTCCTGCAGCGAGAGCTCGGGGTACTGGTGCAGTTCGCGCCGCCAGCGAATTAACTGTTCGGAAAGGCTCATGGCTGCACCTCCGCGCTCAAATGCGCCCGGGCCAGCAGGCGCAGGGAGTTAAGGCGCGCCGCGCCATCGTTAATGGGCGTGTCGATAATAAATTCGTCGATGTTCCAGGCCGACTGCAGGGCATCCAGCTGCGCTTTCACCTGTTCCGGGGTGCCGAACAGCACCGCCGATTCCCGCCGGGCGATGCGCGTCGGCCTGCTGCCCGCCTGACGGGCAAAGGCGGCCGCCTGCGCTTCGCTGCCGACGGTGACCCGCTGGCCGTTTTCCAGCTCAACGCCCCACGTTTCGACGGATTTTGCCAGCTCCGCCGCCGTCGCGGCCTCTTCGGCCACGATGACCTGGACGGCAATAATCGCGTCTCGACGGCTCAGTTCGCGCCAGCGGATTAACACCTCGCGCAGCAGCTGCTTATCGCCGTTGAGATGGGCGGCGAAGACGAAGTTCCAGTCCAGCTGCGCCGCAAGCTGCGCGCTCTCCAGGCTGGCGCCGAGCAGAAAGCCGTCGGCGCGACGCGGCGGGATCGGCGTTGCGCGGACGCTCTCCTCACCGTCGGTTTCGGTCAGCGACAGCCAGTTGTCGAGCTGCGCCAGCTGGTCGGCAAAACGCCCCTTTTGCTGTGGGTTAAGCCCCTGCTGCAACGCGCGAGTGGAGAGCGGCAGTCCGCCAGGGGCTTTGCCCACGCCCAGATCCACGCGGCCCGGAGCGAGGGAAGCCAGCATATTGAAGTTTTCCGCCACTTTATACGGGCTGTAGTGCTGCAGCATGACGCCGCCGGAGCCAACGCGAATCCTGCGGGTCTGGCCAAGGATCCAGGCAATGGCCAGCTCTGGCGACGGACTGGCGAGCTGGCCAGTATTGTGGTGTTCGGCTATCCAGAAGCGATGATAGCCCCAGGCTTCCGCCTGTTGCGCAAGCGTTAATGTACGCGCCAACGCCTGGGCAGCCGTTTCTCCGGCTGCCAGCGGGCTTTTATCCAGGATACTGATTCGATAAGACATTTCGCAGGCTCATGTGGATTAACATGACTGCATTATTAGAAGCGCCCGCGGCTGGTGAGAAACAATTTATTTACATGTGCTCTGCCGGAAATTAGATATGCGGTGAGGTAACTGCCCCGGAGGCGATGCTGCGCTTAGCCGGGAAGAAGCCGCAGCAATGCCACGTGACGACACATTCCCCGGGTTGCGGCGTAAACGCCTTACCCGGGCTACGGGTTCCCGGCAATCCGCAGCCCGGTAGCCCGGCTAAGCGCAGCGCGAGCCGGGAAGAAGCCGCAGCTATGCCACGTCGCGGCATATTCCCCGGGTTGCGACGTAAACGCCTTACCCGGGCTACGGGTTACCAGCAATCTGCGGTTCGGTAGCCCGGCTAAGCGCAGCGCAAGCCGGGAAGAAGCCGCAGCAATGCCACGTCACGGCATATTCCCCGGGTTGCGGCGTAAACGCCTTACCCGGGCTACGGGTTACCGACAATCTGCGGTCCGGTAGCCCGGCTACGCGCAGCGCGAGCCGGGGGATTATCGGCTATTCTGCCGAAGCTCGCGCACCAGCGCCTCGGTCTGCTGCTGGTCGCGTAAACGAACAAAGCGAATGTGTTGATACTGCGGGTCCTGCATATCCGCCAGGTAACGCCGGCGATTGTTGCGCCAGGTTTTCAGCGTCCAGAGAATAATAGAGTCCCGGCTAAAGAAAGAGCGGCGGAAGGTTTCGCAATTGCCGGTGCCGGGCCACAGCTCCTGCCGTCGGCTTGCGCGTGAAGCCGCGCGACGGACCGCCTGGCGGATCGTGCGCCAGAAGCTGTAGTCCACCCACACCACCAGCTCCACATCGCGCCATTTTACCGGGCGGCTGCGGTTATAGTTGCCGTCCAGCACCCAGCCGGGCGTGGCGAGCGCGGCGGTGAGTTTGGCGTAGAACTCATCGTCCGGCGTCCCTTGCCACTCGGGCAGCCAGTAGAGCACATCCATTTCAATATAAGGCAGTGACAGTTCCTGAGCCAGCCGACGCGCGAGGGTGGATTTGCCGACGCCGCTGGTCCCTACTACGTTGATTTTCATCGTGGTCTCTCGGGCAAAACGCGGGCGGAGAATAATAGCGCAATAACGTTAAAACGATGAGCAAAATTTCCCCATCATGCGCGAACGCCGAAAAGCTTCCGATCTCATTGATATTTAAGCAAGTGCTGTCCGCAAATCTTTTGCGTGCGTCCATTTTCCGATACGTGTAGGATTCTCCGCCATGCTCGCTTATCTCATTCCTCAGAATGATGAGAGAGCCAGCAGCACGAACCACTTCATGGACATTGACAGGAAAATAGCGACATCAATGAATACAAAACACTCTAGCGTGGCGGAGCAGCACGCTGCCAAACGCCACTGGCTGAACTCGCAGGAGTCGGGCTACCACAAGGCGATGGGCAACCGTCAGGTGCAGATGATTGCCATCGGCGGCGCGATTGGTACCGGCCTGTTCCTCGGCGCGGGCGCGCGCCTGCAGATGGCCGGACCGGCCCTGGCGCTGGTTTATCTGGTCTGCGGCCTCTTCTCGTTCTTTATCTTACGCGCGCTTGGCGAGCTGGTGCTTCATCGCCCCTCCAGCGGCAGCTTCGTCTCCTACGCCCGCGAGTTCCTCGGCGAAAAAGCGGCTTACGTTGCGGGCTGGATGTACTTTATCAACTGGGCGATGACCGGGATCGTCGATATCACCGCCGTCGCGCTGTATATGCACTACTGGGGCGCGTTTGGCGACGTTCCGCAGTGGGTCTTCGCCCTCGGCGCGCTGGCGATTGTCGGCACCATGAACATGATCGGCGTGAAATGGTTCGCCGAGATGGAGTTCTGGTTCGCGCTGGTGAAAGTTCTGGCGATCGTCGCGTTTCTGGTGGTCGGGACTATTTTTCTTGGCAGCGGAAAGCCGCTGGATGGCAATGCCACCGGTTTCCACCTGATTACCGATAACGGCGGCCTGTTCCCGCACGGCCTGCTGCCGGCGCTGGTGCTGGTACAGGGGGTGGTGTTCGCCTTCGCCTCTATCGAACTGGTGGGTACCGCCGCTGGCGAGTGTAAAGATCCGCAGACCATGGTGCCGCGCGCCATTAACAGCGTTATCTGGCGTATTGGTCTGTTCTACGTTGGCTCCGTGCTGCTGCTGGTGCTGCTGCTGCCGTGGAATGCCTATCAGGCCGGGCAGAGCCCGTTCGTCACCTTCTTCTCGAAGCTGGGCGTGCCGTATATCGGCAGCGTGATGAATATCGTGGTGTTAACCGCCGCGCTCTCCAGCCTCAATTCCGGCCTCTACTGCACCGGGCGTATTCTGCGCTCCATGTCGATGGGCGGTTCGGCGCCGAAGTTTATGTCGAAAATGAGCCGCCACCACGTGCCCTACGCCGGGATTCTGGCGACGCTGGCGGTGTATGTCGTTGGGGTATTCCTCAACTACCTGGTGCCTTCGCAGGTGTTTGAAATTGTCCTTAACGTCGCGTCGCTGGGGATTATCGCTTCATGGGGCTTTATTGTGGTGTGCCAGATGCGCCTGCGTAAGGCGATCAAGGAAGGCAAAGCGGCGGACGTTAGCTTCAAGATGCCGGGGGCGCCTTTTACCTCCTGGCTGACCCTGCTGTTCCTGCTTAGCGTGCTGGTATTAATGGCTTTCGATTATCCGAATGGGACTTATACCATCGGTTCGCTTCCGCTGATTGCCGTTTTGCTGGTCGCCGGCTGGTTTGGCGTGCGCAAGCGCGTGCATGACATTCATAGCACCGCGCCGAATATTGAAAAACAGCAATAAATCACTTTGCGGTTTGCCTCACCGGGCAAACCGCAACCGCACAACTTAATTATCTTCCACCAGCTGGGCCACATCGCTGCTGTTAATCTGGCGCTTATTGCCCGACTCATCAGTATAGCTGGTCATTCCGGTATCTTTATCCAGCTTCGGCTTGCCCTGCGTTACGATAGTCTGCCCGCTTTTTGTCGTCATGACATAGTTTGAGCTACAGCCCGCCAGAAGAGCCAGCATCGCGCCGGCGCAAACAACCATTAATGATTTTTTCATCTTTTCTCCAGGATTAATGCCACCGTCCCGCTTGCGCAGGAAAGCCGTAAGTTTATAGCCATTACATTTATCAGGCTAATAAGTGTTTGTAACAGAGGGTGATATCTGGATGGGTGCGGTTTTCGGTCAGACAGCAAACAGTGCATTTTGTAGGCCGGGTGAGGCGTAATCCGCCACCCGGCTGCAGTGCGAACACACTGATGGCGGGAGAGGTTGCCCCCTCCCGTCAGGATCACAGCGCGATGCGGATAACGTCATCCGGCTGGGTCGCCTCTTTCTGACGCGTCGACTCCTGCTTCACGCTGACGTACAGCGTTTTACCATCGGCGGAGAGCGTCAGGCTGTTCGGATGAGTCGGCGTTTTGAAGGTCTTGACCACTTTGTAGGTCTTACCATCGATCACGCTCACTTCGCCGGCTTTACGGTGCGTCACGTAGGCTTCATTGCGGGTCGGGTTAAACAGCACGGCCAGGGACTCCGGCGCGGCGATCTTCTCCAGCACTTTGCCATCGCGAATATCGACCACCAGCACTTCCGGCTGTTTACCGTCGGTGATAAAGGCGCGATGTCCGGCGGTATCCAGGCTCAGGTTGAGATAGAAGTGCTCTTTGCCATCATCCTGCAGCTTTTTACGCGACAGGATTTTGTTGCTGGTGCTGTCGATAGTCACCAGTTCCCCGTCGGCATTGGTGGTATAGATACGGTTCGCTTCCGCGTCCAGCGCCAGGCCGGTCGCCATTGCGCCAGTATTGGCGATGGTGTCTTTCAGCGTTAGCTTGTCGCCATCCACCACCCAAATCACGCTCTCTTTACCCAGCCCGGTGATGTAGACGGTGTTGGTTTTCTCGTTGACCGCCAGCTCGCGCGGGGCCAGCGGACGTACGGTTTCGCTGCGCTGGCGGGCGTCAAGCACCAGACGCCCTTTCACTTTCCCGGTTTTAGCATCAATGGCGGTGACGGTGCTGTCGGTGGTGTTGCCAAACCACAGGGTCTGAGTGGCGTTATCGATCGTCGCGCCGAAGGGTTTCAGATCGTTATGAATAATCTGCGTGACTTCGAGAGTCGTCGGATCGAGACGGTAAACGATACCGCCTTTATCCAGCGAACGGCTTTGCGAGGTGGCCACCCACAGCGCATTCTCCTGCTGGCTATAGGCCATTTCGTATGCGCCCTTGCCGACGGCTTTGCGCAGCATTTCTTCCGCCGCGTGGGCGCTAAAGCTCCCCGCCAGCAGTAACGAAGTTAACAACAGTGAACGGCGCAGACGCGGCGCGGACAGATGACGTAATGACATGACGACTCCCTTTGATAAAACAAATATATGCCTGCTCGACAGTGCTTCCGGGGCGCAAAATCATCGCTTTGCGCTCTTCTTTGGAATGCGAATAGTAATCATTATTTATCGCAATGTGGAGCGTTAATTACCCGTAGCGCTCTCGGCATCACGCAATTCTTGCTATTTGTTAACTCAAATTCCGTTAAGTCTTTTCAAAAAATTTACAAAAGAGCTAACATATATACATATGTTCCGTTTGGTTCGTTTTGTGAGTAACTTTGATGAAAATCCTTTCCGTGCGCGCCGCCGCGCTCCCCGCTCTGATTTTGCCGCTGGTCTCCGCAGGGCCAACCGCTCTCGCCGCTGAACAGACTATGGTGGTTACCGCCGCGCCGTCGGCGGTTTCTGAACTCGATACCCCCGCCGCCGTTAGCGTGGTTAACGGCGATGAGATGCGTCAGGCCGCGCCGCGGGTAAACCTCTCCGAGTCGCTGGGCGCGGTACCGGGACTGCAGGTGCAAAACCGCCAGAACTACGCGCAGGATCTGCAGCTTTCGATTCGCGGCTTCGGGTCCCGCTCCACCTACGGCGTGCGCGGGCTGCGTATTTACGTCGACGGTATCCCGGCTACCATGCCCGATGGCCAGGGGCAAACCTCGAATATTGATATTGGCAGCCTCGATTCGCTCGAGGTGCTGCGCGGGCCTTTTTCCGCCCTGTACGGTAACTCCTCCGGCGGGGTGATCAACGCCACCAGCCAGACCGGAAGCCAGCCGCCCACTATCGAAGCCAGCAGCTACTACGGCAGCTTTGGCACCTGGCATTATGGTATGAAAGCGACCGGCGCGGTGGGCGACGGCAGCCACGCGGGCGACGTCGACTACGTGGTTTCCACCAACCGCTTCACCACCCACGGCTCCCGCGACCATAGCGGCGCGCGTAAGAATCTTGCCAACGCGAAGCTCGGCGTGCGCATCAACGACGTCAGTAAGCTGACCCTGCTGTTTAACAGCGTGGATATTAAAGCTAATGACGCGGGCGGCCTGAGCTACGACGAATGGCAAAATAATCCGCGCCAGTCGCCAAGAGGCGATGAGTACAATACCCGCAAAACCATCAAACAGACCCAGGCCGGTTTACGCTACGAGCGACAGCTGAGCGAGCAGGACGATCTGAGCGTGATGATGTACGCCGGCGAACGTGAGACCACCCAGTATCAATCGATTCCTCGCGCGCCGCAGCTCAAACCCACCCATGCTGGCGGCGTTATCGACCTGACGCGTCACTACCAGGGGATTGATACCCGCTGGACCCACCGCGGCGAGCTGCTGGTGCCGGTCACCTTTACCACCGGTCTTGATTACGAAACCATGAGCGAGCGCCGCAAAGGTTACGAAAACTTTGTTATGAGCGACGGCGCGCCGCAGTACGGTGAAAAGGGAGACCTGCGCCGCAACGAGCGTAACCTGATGTGGAACGTCGATCCCTATCTGCAAACCCAGTGGCAGCTCACCGAGAAACTCTCTCTGGACGCGGGCGTGCGCTACAGCTCGGTTTGGTTCGATTCCAACGATTATTACATTACGCCGGGCAACGGCGATGACAGCGGCGAGGCCAGCTATCATAAATGGCTGCCGGCAGGATCGCTGAAATATGCGGTAACCGACGCGTGGAACGTCTACGTCTCCGCCGGCCGCGGTTTCGAAACGCCGACCATCAATGAGCTTTCCTATCGCTCCGGCGACCAGGGCGGGCTGAACTTTGGCCTGCAGCCGTCCACCAACGAAACCGTTGAAATTGGCAGCAAGGCGCGTATCGGCAACGGCCTGTTGACCGCCGCGCTGTTCCAGACCGACACCGACAATGAGATTGTCGTCGACGCCAGCAGCGGCGGGCGTACAAGCTACAAAAACGCCGGGAAAACCCGTCGCCAGGGGATGGAGCTGGGGCTGGATCAGCAGTTCGGCGAGAGCTGGCGTTTAAAAGCGGCCTGGACCTGGCTGGATGCGACCTATCGTACCAACGTCTGTGATGATGCCAGCTGTAAAGGCAATCGCATTCCGGGGATCGCCCGCAACATGGGCTATGCCTCCTTTGGCTACCAGCCCGAAAAAGGCTGGTACGCGGGCAGCGATATTCGCTATATGAGCGATATTATGGCTAACGATGAGAATACCGCCAAAGCCCCATCCTGGACGGTGGTCGGCCTGACGACCGGCTATAAATGGAGCTACGGCAAAATGGATATGGATCTGTTTGGCCGCGTCGATAACCTGTTCGACCGCAGCTACGCGGGCTCGGTTATCGTTAACGAATCCAACGGCCGCTACTACGAACCGGCGCCGGGCCGTAATTACGGTATCGGTCTAAATCTGGCATGGCGGTTTGAGTAACGCTTAATTGCGGGACCTCAACGGGATCGCCCGCAGGATCCTGTTGAGGGTTAGCCGTGGATGCTCGATGGCGTTAAATCACGTTTCTTAACGACAATTCGAAAATGATCTTTTCCGCCTGGCAGGAGAAGGCAATCGAAGCCTCAAGCTTTGCCTCATCGCCGGCGGCCACGATGGTATAGTCGACCTGCGGCGGCTCGCTGGCGGGCGCGGCGGCCAGGGCACGTTCGCGGACGGCCGCGATGGTGGACTCGGCCTCTTCGCGGCTGGCGAAGTTTTTCTCTACCCGCCAGACGCAGTCCTCATTATCAATAATCGAGCCCACGTCAATGGCGCAGCCTTTGGTACTGCATTTATCTACAACATCTTTCATTGCGGTTACCTCTTGAAGTTTTCTTTAGAATAAGAATCCGTTGGCGGAAAGCAAACCATGAATATTTGTATGGTTGAGTCGTTTTATCATTATAGGCCTCCGCGAGAAGCGACTTTTTGCGCCACCGCATGGCTACCCCCTGATTGCGCAAGGATCAGGCAGATAGATTGGCAAGGCGTCGCGCGATATCGGCGCTCAATCGTGCACGTCATCACACTATCCTGCGCTAAGCCTCGTCTATACCGCTTTACGGCGTTACCCTTGTCACAAAATAACGCCAACAAGGAGCTGCTATGGCACTGCCAGTGATTATCGATTGCGATCCGGGTCATGATGACGCGATTGCCCTCGTTCTTGCCCTCGCCTCACCCGAACTCAATGTTAAAGCCGTCACCTCTTCCGCGGGAAATCAGACCCCGGACAAAACCCTGCGCAACGTCCTGCGGATGCTCACCCTGCTTAAGCGCCCGGATATTCCGGTAGCCGGCGGCGCGCTCAAGCCGTTGATGCGGGAGCTGATTATCGCCGATAACGTGCATGGCGAGAGCGGTCTTGACGGTCCGGCGCTGCCGGAACCGGGCTTTGCCGCCCAGACGTGCACCGCCGTCGAGCTGATGGCCAAAACCCTGCGCGACAGCGCCGAGCCGGTCACCATCGTCGCAACCGGCCCGCAAACCAACGTCGCCCTGCTGCTCAACAGCCACCCTGAACTGCATGCCAAAATTGCCCGCATCGTGATAATGGGCGGTGCGATGGTGCTGGGTAACTGGCAGCCGGCGGTCGAGTTTAATATCTACGTCGACCCGGAAGCGGCGGAGATCGTTTTCCAGTCCGGCATTCCGGTGGTGATGGCCGGGTTAGACGTCACCCATAAAGCGCAAATTCACGTTGAGGATATTGAGCGCTTCCGCCGCATTGGCAACCCGATATCCACCATCGTCGCCGAACTGCTCGACTTCTTCCTTGAGTACCATAAGGATGAGAAATGGGGCTTTGTCGGCGCGCCGCTGCACGACCCGTGCACCATTGCCTGGCTGCTGAAGCCGGAGATGTTTACCACCGTTGAACGCTGGGTCGGCGTGGAAACGCAGGGGAAATATACCCAGGGAATGACCGTGGTCGATTTCTACAATCTGACCGGCAGGAAGCCGAACGCAACGGTGATGCTCGATGTCGATCGCCAGGCGTTTGTTGACCTGCTGGCGGAGCGGCTGGCGTTTTACGCGTAAATCATCATAAAACCGGCAGGCGCGATGCCTGCCGGGAAAAAGCTACTCGTCAGGAGAGACGCGAACCACCACTTTACCGAAGTTCTCGCCCTTCAGCAGACCGATAAGCGCCTGCGGCGCGTTCTCCAGGCCGTCAACCACCTGCTCGCGGTATTTGATTTTCCCTGCCTGCACCCAGCGCCCCATCTCCTGCTGGAACTCGGCAATCCGGTGCCCGTAATCCTGGCCGATAATAAAGCCCTGCATACGGATGCGTTTTTTGAGGATTGTCGCCATCAGCAGCGGTAAACGATCCGGGCCGTCGGGCAGCGAGGTGGCATTGTAGCCGCTGACCAGGCCGCAAACCGGCACGCGGGCCGAGGTGTTCAGCAGCGGCAGTACTTCATCAAACACTTTCCCACCGACGTTCTCATAGTAGATATCGATCCCCTGCGGGCAGGCTTCAAGCAGTTTGACGGCGAAATCGGGCGCGCGGTGATCGATGCAGGCGTCGAAGCCGAGGGTTTCTACCGCATAGCGGCACTTCTCGCTGCCGCCCGCGATGCCCACCGTACGGCAGCCTTTCAGCTTCGCAATCTGTCCGACCGTTGCGCCAACCGGCCCGGTGGCGGCGGCGACCACCAGCGTTTCGCCCGCTTTCGGCTGACCAATATCCAGCAGCCCCATATAGGCCGTAAAGCCCGGCATGCCGAGGATCCCCAACGCCCAGGAAGGGTGTTCCGGGCTCTCGCCTAACTTCACCAGCCCGCTGCCGTCGGAGAGTTCATAATCCTGCCAGCCGCCGTAGCCCAGCACCCAGTCGCCGGGCTGATAATCATCATGGTTCGATGTCACGACGCGGCTCACGGTGCCGCCCACCATCACCGCGCCAACGGCGACCGGCGGCGAATAGGAAGGAGCGTCGCTCATCCGCCCGCGCATATAGGGATCTAAAGACAGAAAGACGGTGCGCAGCAGTAGCTGTCCCGGCCCGGGAGAAGCGACCTCACCCTCTTCCAGGCGGAAGTTTTCCCCGGTCGGCTCGCCGTGCGGACGGGATGCCAGCAGCCAGCGGCGGTGGCGTTGCGGATTGAAAGCCATAACAAACTCCTCTTTTGACAAGTCTGTATTGAGGCTAGCTGCTTTCCCGGCAACGCGCATTGACATTATGAGGCAGATTGATTGAGCCGGACCACCAGATAGATGCAGGGCTGCGTGGTTTCATTAATAAAGCGGCAGTCGTTCGGCGGCCCGAGCTCCAGGCAATCCCCCGCCTGCATTTCGTGGCGCGCGTTGCCTTCGAGAAAGACCAGTTCGCCCTGCTGTAGCCAGATGAGCTGCCGGGCCAGCGCATAGGATGACGCGGGCATAGGAACGTCGCTGCCAGCCGGAAGTTCCACCTGCACCAGATCGATAGGCAGGTCGCTACGCGGGGAAACGTGACGCCGAAGATAGTGGCTCTGCGGATCGTGCCACACCGGCTGATGAGCAAAACGCAGCAGCTTGCCTTCCTGCATCTCCGCCCTGGCGATCAGCGTCGACATGCTAATGCCGAAGGCGCCGGAAAGTCGTCCAAGCATCGACGCCGTCGGGCTGCTTTCGCCGCGCTCGATCTTGTGGATCATCGCCCGCGACGCCCCAGCCCGCTCGGCGAGTTCGCTGAGCGACCAGCCGCGGGATTCCCGCTCGATTCGGATGCGTGCGCTGATGCGCTGGTTGAGGTTGTCTTCTATAGTATTCATAACGTGACACTATAGTGTAGCCCTACTGTTTCTACAACCAGACGCCGATAGCGGCGATTATCGTGAAAAGGCCCGACGTAATACACCGCCGGGCAAGGCAGAAAAGGATGCAATCCGTTAACTAAAGCACCCTCAAGACCATAAATGAAAAGAAAATGCCCGTCAGATAAAGACGCGCAGCCCCACTGCGCCGAGATTGTCGTCAATATTCCACGCTTCATTATCGTTGCCCCAGGCTTTTTCGTAGCCGTATTCAAGATAAGTCACCGCGTTTTTCCCCAGCCAGTAATCGGTGCCTAATACCGTCGACTGGAAGTGCTGTCCCTCCATCGCATCGCCGCCCTGCGACCAGTTAAAATCAACGTACACGCCCCAGGCCGGGGTGATTTTAAATTGCGAGTCATATTCCAGACCGAGAACCGTTTCCTGGTCATCCCCCTGCTGGTTATTATGTTCGTAATGGCCGCTGGTCGCCGCTGTAACATCATTCACTTTATTGAGGTAATAAGTCACTTCCGCGCCGTTATACCAGGCATGATCGCCAACGCTTGTCGTATATTTCGCGTTCATGCCCATGCTATAAGTATTGCCGTCATAGGCATCGCCGTTATTATCGGTGTAATTAAAACAGTGGCCATTCGGGCCAAAATTCTGGCAGCCGCTGACTGACCCGCTATTTACCGTGTAATTGTTATACGCCACCGCGCTGGAGACGGAGAAGCCGTTATCCCACCGGTACTGCGCGGCAACCGCGGCGCCGCCGTGAACGGTGGCTGAACCATCGCGGTAAGCATCATGCAGGTTCGGCCCATCGCCGTAGGCCGCAAAGCCGATGCTGTCGACGTTGTCATTGCCTTGCCCCATGACGCCAATCGTCATATTTTTATCATTGTAATAATAGATTGCCGCGGAATTAATAATATCCGTCGACATTCCGGCGGTATCATGTTTCGCTTTACCGCCCCAGGCATAAGTCGTATCAATACCCAGCCCCCAGTCCGTGGGAGCATACTGTTTACCGAAGGTCACCACGCCATAGCGGTCATTGCCAATACCGGCATAAGCCTGCCGCGTATAAACATCATTGCCCTGGTCATCGGTGGCGGAATCTAAACCATGAACGCCGGTCTCATAATAACCGACGGCATAATTACTCAGGCCGTTCAGGTCAAAATTATGCCGCACGGCAACCCCCAGCCGCGAGTCATTATTCTGTATATTATGTTCCTGAGTATGATTAGAGTCCGTTTTGGCCATTAAACGTACGGATCCTAAAATACCAATTGCCGTATCGTCATTGCTCCACAGCGTCTCCCCTTTAGTCTGCGTCGCGGTATAAGCCGGTGCCGCCTGTAGCATATTGGTTTCAGCCGCCATGGTGGTATTGACTAATACGTCACCAATAATAATTGCCAGTATCGAAGGCACTACTACTCTCATATTTTTCCTACGCGCCATTGCTTCGCCCTTATTAGCAAAATGAATCCCTGCGTACAAATACGCATAATGGTATGAATGGAATATCGTTATAAAACCCACAAGAGTTATGCCGTATATTTTTCCATACGCACTCTGATTAATGACAATATATCCGCCGGGGTTAAGCTATTTCTATTGCGTAAAAATCAAAAAGGGAATGCTATCACAATGATTTGTATCATCTTCAATACAATCATGAAGTTATCGTGGCCACAACTTCATTGCTAAATGTCATCAAAATATAAAACCGGTAAATAAAAATTGAAAATATGACTGCCGGGTAATAGTGATACGTTTAATCAATTGTAAAACAGGAAGTATTGATTTGAACGATGAGACAGGAGAGCCCTGGACAGACAACTGACGGATTCGGCAAGCCTGAGGAAAAATTTATGCCTAAACCAGGTGACAGCCTTGCGTACATTATTGTAATAATACTGTACTACTATAGTGTACAAGCTTTGAGGACACCATGAGCATCCGCCATGCCAGCAAAGACGATTGCGCGGCAATCGCTGAAATCTACAACCATGCGGTCGTCCATACCGCCGCCATCTGGAATGACAAAACCGTCGATACCGACAACCGTATTGCCTGGTTCGAAGCCCGGCAGATAGCCGGTTATCCCGTGCTGGTGAGTGAAGAAAACGGCGTGATTACCGGTTACTCCTCCTTCGGCGACTGGCGCGCCTTTGACGGCTTTCGCCACACCGTCGAACATTCCGTCTATGTCCACCCCGATCATCAGGGGAAAGGGCTGGGCCGCAGCCTGCTCGTCGCCCTCATCGCCGAGGCGAAACGGCTGAATAAGCACGTCATGGTCGCCGGCATTGAAGCGCAAAATGAGGCTTCATTGCATCTGCATGAAACGCTGGGCTTTATCACCACCGGGCAGATGCCGCAGGTCGGCACGAAATTTGGCCGCTGGCTGGATCTGACCTTTATGCAGCTGCAGCTTGACGATCGCCGCGATCCGGACGGCAGCGCATGAATCAAACGCTGACCCTGGCCTGTTTAATCGCCGCTGGCGTCGGGCTGGTGCTGCAAAACACGCTGATGGTGCGCATTACCCAGTCCGCATCGACTATCCTGATCGCCATGCTGCTTAACTCGCTGGTCGGCATCGTGATTTTCGTGACAATACTGCTGCTTAAGCACGGCGCGGCGGGGTTTCAGGAGCTGGCGGTCAGCGTAAAGTGGTGGACGCTTATTCCCGGTCTGCTGGGCTCGTTCTTTGTCTTTGCCAGCATCAGCGGCTATCAGAACGTCGGGGCGGCAACCACGATTGCGGTATTGATTGCCAGCCAGCTGGTTGGGGGCTTAGTGCTAGATCTGATTCGCGCGCACCACGTCCCGCTACGCGCGCTGGTTGGCCCGCTCTGCGGGGCGGTGATGCTGGTTATCGGCGCCTGGCTGGTGGCCAGACGCCAGTTCTAGCGGCGTAACTAGTGAATCTCGCCGCCGCGGGTCAGCTGCTCCCGGCGAGCTTCCTGCTCCTCGTGCTGCTGGCGGCCGTGGTGGGCGATGGCGTTACGCAAACGCTGCTGCTGAACGTAGCGCTCTTCCCGCCCCAGCCCCGCGTCATCGCTCAGCGCGATCAGCAGTTCATTCATATGGCTAATAACGCTTTCGGCAATCGCGGCGTCCACGCGCGCGACGACCTCATCCAGATGCGACATGCTTCTCTCCTTCCGGCTTAATTGAGTTTAACTTTGGAAAAATCGCTGCCCATCAGGCTCACGCTGTAGCCGCTCACGTTGCTGCGCGTCGCGTAGAAGGTGTTACCGGTCGCCAGGGTGATCCAGGGGGCCTGCTGCTGAAAAATCTCCTGCGCCTGGGCGTAGAGTCCGGCGCGCGCCTGCGGGTCGCTGACCAGGATAGCCTTTTTCACCAGCGCATCGTAGGACTTATCGCACCAGCGGGCAACGTTAGAGCCGGTTTTAATGTTATCGCAGCTTAACAGGGTGCCGGCGAAGTTATCCGGATCGCCATTATCAGACATCCAGCCAAACAGCGCGCTGTCGTGCTCGCCTTTGCGCATGCCGGCGAGGTACTCACCCCATTCATAAGTAACGATTTTGGCTTTGATCCCAACCTTGCTCCAGTCATTTTGAATCATCTCGGCAATACGTCGGGAATTGGGGTTATACGGCCGCTGCACCGGCATCGACCACAGGGTGACTTCGGCTCCTTTTTCCAGCCCAGCCTGCTTGAGGAGATCTTTTGCTTTTTGCGGATCGTAGTCGTAATCAGGCAGATCTTTCTTATAGCCCAGCATATTGGCGGGGATCGGCGATTTAGCGACGCTGCCGGAGTCCAGGAAGACCGCTTTCACGATTGCCTGCTTGTCGGTAGCGTAGTTCAGCGCCTGGCGCACCAGTACGCTATCAAACGGCTTTTTCTCGGTATTAAAGGCCAGATAGCCAACGTTGAGTGCCTCAACCGCATACAGCGCCAGATCTTTATTGCCCTTAATCACCGGGAACTGTACCGGCGACGGCGCGGGAATAATCTGGCATTCATTGGTTTGCAGCTTCGCCAGCCGCGTCTCAACGTTCGGTGTGATCGAGAAAATCAGGTGTTTGGTCGGCACGTCACCGTCCCAGTAGTGCGGGTTGGCGACATAGCGGATCAGCGAATCCGCTTTATATTGCTGCAGCGCGTAGGGGCCGGTGCCAATAGGCCAGGTATCGACATACTCCGGGGTGCCTTTTTTCAGCATCGCATCTGCATATTCGGCAGACAGAATCGACGCAAAATCCATTCCCCAGTCGGCGAGGAACGCCGCGTTCGGCTCGTTCAGCACAAACTGCACGTGATAATCATCGATTTTTTTGACGTCTTTAATCAGCTTATCCAGCCCAACGTCGTGGAAGTATTCGTAATGTCCCTGGGAAACATTATGGTACGGATGGCTGGCATCTTTCTGCCGCAGCACCGAGAACAGCACGTCATCGGCGTTGAAATCACGGGTCGGCTTGAAGTATTTGTTGCTGTTGAACTGCACGCCCTTACGCAGGGTGAAAGTCCAGGTTTTACCGTCCGGGGAGACGCGCCATTCGGTGGCCAGCGAGGGAATCGGCGTATTTTTGACCGGGTCAAAGTTTATCAGGCGGTTATAAAGCACCTGAGAACTGGCGACAAAAGACGGGCCCGAGCTGGCAATCTGCGGGTTGAAAGATTCCGGCGAAGCTTCCGAACAATAGACCAGCGTATCGTTGCCCGCCGCCCAGGCGCCTGCCGCCGGCAGTAGCGCGCTCAACGCCAGCGCAAGAAACGTTTTCCCTGTAGACATGGTTATAAGCCTTATGAATTTGTTATAAGTCCTTTAATAACAGCACAGGAGAATTCAACCGGCAAATAATCAATTGCTATCAGGTTATGCTAAAAACCGCGTTTTCGCCGATAAATTCAACATCCTCTCAATTGGCGTCAACGAACTTCTTCATAAATGTGAACCCTGCGCAAAGTTACGAAAAAAGCGGGCGATAACCGCCCGACCGCCACCGCGCGGCGGCGCAACCCGATACACTCGGCAAATCGTAACGCCAGGAGAAGCCATAATGACAATAACCTGCAATCTGTACACCAACGGCCAGTGGCATGATGCTGAAGGTCATGCCACCTTTAACCGCGATAATCCGCTCACGCGCGAACGCGCCTCCGTTGCCAGCGCCGCCAGCCTGGCGGACGCCCGCCGCTGCGCCGCTGCCGCCGGCGCGGCGTTCCCGCAGTGGCGCGATACCGTACCCGCCGAGCGCCGACGCCTCCTGCTGGAGGCCGCGGAAGAGATGCTGCGCCGTGAGGCGAAATTTATCGCCGCGATGGCGGCGGAAACGGGAGCCACCGCGCACTGGGCCGGTTTTAACGTTCATCTGGCCGCCGATATCCTGCGCGAAGCCGCTGCCCTGACCACGCAAATTGAGGGCCAGGTGATCCCTTCCAACGTGCCGGGAAACCTGGCGTTAGGTATCCGCCAGGGCGCAGGCGTGGTGCTTGGCATGGCGCCGTGGAACGCGCCATTAATCCTCGCGACCCGCGCTATCGCCACGCCGCTGGCCTGTGGAAATACGGTTATCCTCAAAGGCGCGGAGCTTTCACCGGCGACGCAGGGGCTGATTATCGATGCCCTGGCGGCGGCAGGCTTTCCCGCGGGCGTGGTCAATTATCTGACCTGCGCCCCCGCCGACGCGCCTGCGCTGGTGGAGTTACTGATTGCCCACCCCGCCGTACGCCGCATCAATTTCACCGGCTCCACGCCGGTGGGACGGATAATCGCCCGCACCTGCGGCGAACATCTGAAACCCGCGGTGCTGGAGCTCGGCGGCAAAGCGCCGCTGCTGGTGCTGGATGACGCCGATCTCGAACAGGCCGCCGCAGGCGCAATTTTTGGCGCATTCGCCAACGCCGGACAAATCTGTATGTCCACCGAGCGCATCATCGTTGACGCGACCGTCGCGGAAGCGTTTGTGGCGCAGCTGGCCAGACGCGCCGCCGCCCTGCCCGCCAGCCTGCTCGGCCCGGTGGTGGACATGAAGACCGTCACCCGCTGCAATGCCTTGATAGAGGACGCGCTGGCGAAGGGCGCGCGCCTGCTGGCCGGCGGCCTATCCGATTCGACGCAAATGCGCGCCACCCTGCTTGATGGCGTTACCCGGGAAATGCGCATCTGGCATGAGGAATCGTTCGGTCCGGTGAAATCGATTATTCGCGTTAAGGACGAAGCCGAAGCGCTGGCCGTCGCCAATGAAAGCGAATATGGCCTCTCGTCGGCGATATACAGCCGGGACAGCGCCAGGGCGTGGAACCTGGCGCAAAATCTGCAAACCGGCATTTGCCACATCAACGGCCCCACCGTACATGACGAAGCGCAAATGCCGTTTGGAGGCTGCAAATCGTCTGGCTACGGCCGCTTTGGCGGACGCGCGGGAATTGCCGAGTTTACCGAGCTACGCTGGATAACGCTGCAAACGGCCCCGCGCGAGCTCCCGTTTTAAGCCTCAGGGCTGCCAGCGGTTATTGAATTCCCACAGGCGATTGAAGGCAACATCATCAAGCTGCCGTTCTGCGGCGGTATTACCGCGGAACGGCCGGGCGGTGGTGGCCGCAGCGCCCCAGGGGGAAAGCCGATCGTAGCTTTGATCGATAGTACTGTTGGCAATAAGCACCTGCCCGTTAGCGGTTTTACCCGCTAAATAACCGGTCTTCCCCGCCCCCTGATCCCAGGCGCGGCCCAGCTTCGCCTTGAAGCTGCCCTGATAGCCGCCGTCGCCGGTAAAGCGGCTATTCTTCACCAGAAAGCCGTATGGATTATCCGGCAACGTATTTGGCGCAAGCACGTACGCCTCGGGCGAGCGGCGCGTTGAGACGGTGTGAAAATGGACGTTATCAAAAACGGCGTTCGCCCGGCCAAATACATAGTCTACATCCCCTTCGACGTAGCTGTCTTTCACGTATACCCGGCTGATACGGTCGGTTACCGCCTCATTGCGCCGATTGCTGGTATTTACGTAGAGCGTGTCCTGACGTCCGAGCAGGCGGACGTTCTCCAGCTGCACGCGATCGCCGTCCGTCCGCAGCGCCACGCCCTGATGCGTCCCACCGTCGACGGTATCCAGCAGGCTATTGGCTACGCTGAGATTCAGCAGCTGAAAATCCGCGCTTTGCGACCAGACCACCGCCGCGCAGTTGGTGCCTATCGTCTTGCTGGTTCGCCCGGCGCACAGCGCATACTGATACCATGCCGGATCGCCTTCGCGGTATTGCTGTTGGCTATTTACCCGCTGGCGATAGCGCGCTACCGAGAACTGCGAGTCTATTGCCAGCTCAATTCTCACCTCTTCAGGACTATCTCCGGCGCCGTAGAGGGTTATCGGCGGTGCGCCTTCGGGGATATAGACCGTCTCCCGATAGATGCCCGGTTCGATGCGGATATAGATGCGCGCCTCCTGCGCCCCATGCTGATCTATTGCCGCGTTAACCGCCTGCTGAATGCGGGTGAACGGCGCTCCCGAGGGTGCCACGCGCCACGCTCTCTCGGTTTGCGGGAGGTGAACTGGCGATGGCGACCAGGGGCCATCGGGGGCACTTAACGCGCCGCCTTGCGCAAAATAGCGCTCAATGGTGAAGGTTGCCGCTTCTGCCGCCGTAAGCTGCGGACGGGAGGTCGTCCCGCGCGGAGTTTGCGTCGCGCACCCTTGCAGAAGCAGCGGTGTAAAGAGTAAAGCCGAGATACCCAGGATAGTGATTTTTCGCATTTCACGCTCGTCATGAATAAAAGAAACTACATATCAAAATAAATGAAATATGGTTTCTTTTTATATGCGGCGATCACGAATCAGGCTTCTGCCTCCATGGTGGAGTAAAAATCGGCCAGCGTACGGGCCAGCGCCGATGGGTTTTCCCACGCCATTGAGTGCCCGGCCTGGGGTATCACCAGCAGCGGGATCCCGGCGGCTTCGCTATCCGTCGCTTCCTGGGCCGGTAGCGAATCTTCACCGTAAATCAGGGCTTTAGGACAGGATAAGTGGATAAAGCGGCTAAACCAGGAGGGATTAACGCCCTTCACCAGGCTGGTCGCGCCGCGCCACACCGCCCAGGGGGCGCTGTTTTGCAGACAGCCGGCCCAGGGCGAAGCGTCGGCGGACAGCATGTCGGCGTAGCCGCGAGCAATAAAGCGTTCTTCAGTTTGTTCGGCGATACGTCTGCTGTACATGCCGCCCCCGGGATAGAGATTAGGCTCGGCCACCAGCAGCGCCCGCACCCGTCCGGCGAGCCGCTCGGCCGCTTCAATCACGACGCTGCCCCCCATGCTGTGGCCATATAGATAGCAGCGCTCAAGCCCTAAGCGGTCCAGCAGCTCAACCACCACCCCGGCCTGATCGCCAATACGGTAGCCGAAGGATTCGGGTTTATCGCTGTAGCCGAAACCGGGTAAATCGACAAGAATCATTCGCCGCCCGGCCAGCGCCGGGTCGGCGGCAACTCGCGGATAGTCATAGGTAGAAGCGCAGCCCAGGCCGTGGATAAAAACAACAGGGTCGCCGCGACCGGGCAGGTCGAGCCAGCGCACTATAGCGCCAGCCTGTGAAGAGTAAAAACTAAGCATCGAAAAGGCTCCGTGAGTGATGACTGTTTTTTTATACAGTCATAACCAAGAGTGAGCCATCAATTTTTCCTTCAAAACAGGGAGACCAGCAGCGCCATGGGAAAACTGAACGGCCATGTCGCACCAATCAACAGCGCCGCCAGCAGGCGGATCCAGCGGCTCTCTTTCGTTAAGAACCAGCTGATTACCGCGCAGATGAAGCCCATAACTCCGTAAAAAATCAGCATTTTCTGGTATAACGTCATTTTTCTTCTTCCTTCCCTGACAAGCATTTTCGCCGATCGCGATGCCTTTTCGCACCCCCAGAGTGCGTCAGAGATTATGGTATTTTAAAACAGGTAACAGGGTTAATTTCAGAAAAACGCCCGATTCGTCTTTGTCCGATAGCGCAAACTTTGAGCTCGTACTATAAATGTAGAGGCTTATTTATAAAGGTGGCGTTATGGATGTTTCCAGCAAAACCGTTCTTCTGATAAATGTCGGCGCGGCACTTGCGCTTATCGGCCTGTTATCCGTTCGTTTTGGTTGGTTTTAGCGATTTTACTCAGCAATGAAACCTAAAAAAGCAGCCCATGAAGGCTGCTTTTTTACGATTTGAAAGACCCCGGCTCCGCAGCAGACAGGGTCTTTTGCGCGGTAATCAGCTTCTGGACGTCGGGATTCCAGGCCGGCAAAAGATCGACTTTTTCACTATCCCATGCGGCCGCCATGCAGACCGGTTCCGCGACGCCCTGCTCTTCACAGCCCATAATCTGTTTGGCCGGAAAATTCCCGTAAAGCATCGCCGTGGCGCAGGCCACAAAAAGGAAACACGCTATTTTTTTCAAAACAATATCAACTTCGAAGCAACAAATTGCGCCGAATGTTCGCATGAGCGGCTATAGAAAGTCAAACCTGCGTCCTTTCTCTTATCAACGTCCTGGATATGCGTAATATTTAACATAAATATTACAATTACGCAGAATCTAAAGATTATCGCGCGCGAATAAATATCACCGGATTTATATTACCGATCGCAGGCATAATAATTTCATCTGCCGCGTCCAATAACATGATTATTAATAGGGTTAATGCCGGGCCTCAATATCATCCCGGCACGACCACCAGCGCTTAACGGTAGAGTTAAAAACAAAGGCGCTTTTCATACCGGTGGGGAATTGTTTACTGTTCTTTATACTCGCCTGGACGCGATGCCGGTATGCGATCATCATTATTAGCAGGTTCCAGGGCAGCCAGGATTGCAGTAGAATGACCCCATAATTAGAAATTATTTATACAACAATAGATTACAACGGCAGCAGACAACCAGACATCCCCGCCAGGTTTTAAATGATAAGAAATATCATTTGCGTTATTTAGCACAAAATCATACATTCATAATCACAAGTTATGCGAAGCTTGTTTTTTACTCATTTATTTTTGAGGTGGTACATGTCAGGAATCGCCCTTCTCATTGTGGCGCTTATTTTACTCATTGCTGCAATTTATAATCTTTTTTCCTATGTTCGCGAACGTCGCCAGGCGAATTTACCGAGCAAAAAAACAAAACGTTAGTCTGATAATCGTTTTCGAAAAACCAGATGACCTGATACGTAATAAATTGATGACGCTATGATATCAGGCGCACTAGCAGTAACAAACCCGCAGCGACCGTACAACAAAAAGCCCCTGCATATCATGCAGGGGCTTACGAATCATTATCAATCGTTGCAGTGTCCCGTTAAGGGTGCATCCTGCACCCTGAGGGGTACCAGCCCCATCCGGCGCTTATCTCCGGCACTCATCATGGCTTAGCTCTTGAAGGGGCATGAGAATATTCTCATAAAGCAGCGCTTCCGTTTTAGCTTTTTTTGCTATAACTAACTATTAGCAGGGTAATCAGTCCGATTCGCGATTATCACGAACGCGTCCTATCCGTGCTTAATCATGACGTGCCGGATCGTGGTGTAATCCTCCAGACCGTACATCGACATATCCTTGCCGTAGCCCGAAAGCTTCTGCCCGCCGTGCGGCATTTCGCTCACCAGCATGAAATGGGTGTTAACCCAGGTGCAGCCATACTGCAGACGCGCGCTCAGGCGATGCGCCCTGCCGACGTCCCTGGTCCAGACCGACGAAGCCAGACCATACTGCGAATCGTTGGCCCAGCTCAGCGCCTGCTCTTCGTCATGAAATGAGGTAATACTGACAACCGGGCCGAAGACCTCGCGCTGGACAATCGCATCTTCCTGCTTCGCTCCCGCCAGCAGCGTCGGCTGATAGTAGTAACCGTTGCCTGGCGCTTTGCTGCCGCCGGTGACCACCTGAATATGCGGTAGCGCGCGGGCGGCATCGACGGCGGCGCAGACTCTGTCCAGATGCGCCTGCGAGCTCAGCGGCCCCAGCTCGGTCGTTTCGTCTTCCGGCGGGCCCATCTTCAGGCTGGCGACCGCGGCGCCGAGTTTTTCCACCAGCTGGTCATAAACTCCGGCCTGGGCGTAAATCCGGCAGGCGGCGGTACAGTCCTGGCCTGCGTTATAGAATCCAAAGGTCCGTACGCCCTCCACCACCGCGTCGATATCCGCGTCATCAAAGACGATAACCGGCGCTTTCCCGCCCAGTTCCATATGCGTACGTTTAATCGACGATGCGGTATGGCCGATGATATGCGCGCCGGTGGCGATCGAACCGGTCAACGACACCATGCGGACCTTCGCGTGAGCGGTCAGCGGATCGCCGACCGTTGCGCCGCGGCCAAACAGCACGTTAAGCACCCCGGCCGGGAAAACGTCTTTTGCCAGCTCACCCAGTTTGAGTGCCGTTAAAGGGGTGATCTCCGAGGGTTTGATCACCACGCAGTTGCCTGCCGCCAGCGCCGGGGCCAGCTTCCATGCCGCCATCATCAGCGGGTAGTTCCAGGGCGCGATGGAGGCCACCACGCCAACCGGGTCGCGGCGAATCATGGAGGTGTGGCCTTCGAGATACTCACCCGCCGCCATGCCCGGCAGACAGCGGGCCGCGCCGGCAAAGAAGCGGAAGACATCGGCGACCGCCGGTAGCTCATCGTTGACCACGCAGTGCAGCGGCTTACCGCAGTTGAGCGATTCAAGCTCAGCCAGCGCCTGCGCATGTTCAGTAATCACGTCCGCCAGCGACAACAGACATTCGGCGCGGAACTTCGGCGTGGTCTGACTCCAGCTAACAAAGGCCCGATCCGCGGCCTCAACCGCAGCGTCTACCTGCGCCGCCGTGGCCTCAGCAATCGACAGGATCTCGTCACCGGTGGCGGGATTAAACACCGGCACGGTCTCGCCTTCTCCAGCCACTAACTTACCGTTAATTAAAAGGTTATTTTGCATAGCATTATCCTGTATCGATATTTTATTTTCCGTTTTCAGCGCTGACGTCGCCGTCACGGGTGAGCCACCAGGCCCCCAGAATCGGCATCATCGTCACCAGCATCACCAGCAGCGCAACCACGTTGGTCACCGGAACATCGCGCGGGCGTCCGAGCTGATTGAGCAGCCAGAGCGGCAGCGTGCGCTCGTGCCCGGCGGTGAACGTGGTGACGATAATTTCGTCAAACGACAGGGCAAACGCCAGCATGCCTCCCGCCAGCAGCGCCGACCCCAAATTGGGCAACACCACATAGCGAAAGGTTTGCCAGCCCGTAGCGCCTAAGTCCATCGACGCCTCTACCAGGCTCCAGGAGGTCCGGCGAAAGCGGGCAATGACGTTGTTAAACACCACAACGACGCAGAACGTCGCATGCCCCACGACGATCGTCAGCAACCCGGGTTCCAGATTGACGGCCTTGAAGGCAGTGAGCAGCGCCAGTCCGGTGATAATACCGGGTAGTGCTATCGGCAACAGCAGCAGTAGCGAGACGGCGTTCTTGCCAAAAAACGTGCTGCGCCATAGCGCACCTGCAGCCAGCGTGCCAAGTAGCAGAGCGATAGCGGTGGAGAGCGCGGCGATTTTAAGTGACAACGTCACGGAATCGATAATATCCCCGCGCCCCGCTGCTTCGCTAAACCAGCGTAGCGTCAGGCCCTGTGGCGGAAAGCTGAAGGCGGCATCTTCTGTATTAAACGCATAGAGCGCGATAATCAGCAGCGGGAAATGGAGAAAGATCACCCCTCCCCAGGTTGCCACTTTCAGGAGCAGCGGTGCGCGTTCAGAGTGCATCAAACGCTCCCAGACGTTTCACAAACGCCAGATAAAGGGCAATCAGCACGATGGGCACCAGGGTAAACGCCGCCGCCATGGGCATATTGCCAATCGCCCCCTGCTGGGAATAGACCATATTGCCGATAAAGAACCCCGGCGGCCCCACCAGCTGCGGAACGATAAAATCGCCGAGCGTCAGGGAGAAGGTAAAAATCGAACCTGCGGCAATGCCGGGAATCGCCAGCGGCAGCACCACGTAGCGGAAGGTCTGGCGCGGACGAGCGCCCAGATCGGCGGAGGCCTGAAGCAATGATGGCGGCAGGCGTTCCAGCGCGGCCTGCACCGGCAGGATCATAAACGGCAGCCAGATATAGACGAACACCAGGAAGCGCCCCAGTCCGGACGTCGATAACGTATTGCCGCCGACCGCCGGGATCGTCAGCACCATGCTCAGTACGCTTTCCAGGCCAAGATGGCGCAGAAACCACTGCGCAACGCCATCTTTCGCCAACAGCAGCGTCCATGCATAGGCTTTGACGATATAGCTTGCCCACATCGGCAGCATCACGGCGATGTAGAAAAACGCCTTCATCTTGCCCCGGGTATAGCGGGCCATGTACCAGGCCATAGGCAAGGCCAGAATCGCGCTGGCGACGGTCACCGACAGCGCCATCGTCAGGGTACGGATAATGATGTCGTAGTTCGCCGGGTTAAACAGCGCCTGCAGATTGGCCAGCGTCAGGTCGTGAGTGACCGACATGGTGAAATCGTCGAAGGTGTAGAAGCTTTGCCATAGCAGGGTCAGCAACGATCCCAGATAGACAATGCCAAACCACATGAGCGGGCCAAGCAGAAGCAAAAACAGGGCCAGCGAGGGTTTACGCCAGAACAGCGCGGATACGCGCCCGGTGGTGGCGGACGGAATCGCCATCGTCATATCAGCCTCCGCTCTCCAGCGGCACCATCGCCGCTCGCGACCACGAAGCCAGCACCGTTTGCCCTACCGGCGGCGCGTTTAGCGCGGCATGACCATCACTATTCGCCTGGCTCACCAAGAGCTTCTCGCCGTTCGCCAGCTTGAGTTCGACGCGGGTCGCGGCCCCCTGATACTGCACCGCCTGCACAACGCCCTCCGTCTGGATCTCCCCGGCAACGTTCAGCCGGATATGTTCCGGGCGCAGCGACCACGTTCCCGCCATCGCGCACAGCTTGTGCGCCTGCTCGCTGCTGAATACGTTGGCGGTGCCGACAAAGCCGGCCACAAACGCCGTTTTAGGCCGCAAATAGAGGTCCTGGGGCGCATCAACCTGTTCGATTCGCCCATTATTAAACACCGCCACGCGATCGGACATCGACAGGGCTTCGCCCTGATCGTGGGTCACAAAAATAAAGGTAATGCCCAGCGCCTGCTGCAGTTTCTTTAGCTCCAGCTGCATCTGTTCACGCAGTTTTAAATCCAGCGCCCCGAGCGGCTCATCCAGCAGCAGGACGCGCGGCTGATTCACCAGCGCGCGGGCGATCGCCACCCGCTGGCGCTGGCCGCCGGAAAGCTGCGATGGCCTGCGCGTGTGGACAAACGCGAGCGCGACCTTCTCCAGCGCCTCCAGCGCGCGGGCATGCCGCGCTTTCTTACCGACGCCTTTGACCATCAGCCCGTAGGCGACGTTATCGAGGACCGACATATGAGGAAACAGCGCGTAATCCTGGAACACCGTATTCACGTCGCGCTGCCACGGCGGCAGTTCGCTGGCCGCTTTACCAAAAATGCGAATGGCGCCGCCCGAAAGCTGTTCAAACCCGGCAATCAGGCGCAGGCAGGTGGTTTTGCCGGAGCCGGAGGGCCCCAGCATGGAGAAAAATTCGCCATCGCGAATGGCGATGCTGACGCCGTCCACCGCCCGCACGTCGCCGTACAGCCGCGAAACATTATCGAACTCTACCGCGTGCATGTTCTTCGCCTCCGGCGACTTAACGACCGCCCATAATCGCAATGTAATCCTGGGTCCAGCGGCTATAGGGAACAAATTTCCCGCCTTCCGCTACCGGCGTTTTCCAGAACGCGATTTTGGCAAATTCGTTGTAACCATTGGTCTCGCAGCCTTTGTCCCCCAGCAGCGCACTGGCTTTGCACCCCTCAGGTACCACCGGTAGCGAACCAAACCAGGCCGCGACATCCCCCTGCACTTTCGGCGTCAGCGACCAGTTCATCCATTTATAGGCGCAGACCGGGTGTTTCGCGTCGCTATGCAGCATGGTGGTATCCGCCCAGCCGGTGACGCCCTCTTTCGGGAAAACGGTCGCAATCGGCTGACCTTCCGCCTTCAGACCGTTGGCCTGATAGGGCCAGGCGCTGGAGGCCACGACGCCTTCGTTTTTAAAATCGCTCATCTGTACGGTGGTATCGTGCCAGTAGCGATGAATCAGGGCGTGCTGATCGCGCAGCACCTTGAGTACCGCCTGATATTGCGCTTCGGTAAGCTGATAGGGATCACTGATGCCCAGCTGCGGCTGGGTGGCTTTGACGAACAGCGCGGCATCGGCAATATAAATCGGCCCGTCATAGGCCTGCACGCGGCCCAGGTTGGTTTTACCATCCGGCAGGTTTTGTTTGACGAACACCACGCTCCAGCTGTCCGGCGGCGTCGGGAAGGTTTTCGTGTTGTACATTAGCAGGTTCGGCCCCCACTGGTAGGGAGTGCCGTAAACCTTACCGTTGACGTTGAACCACGCGCCATTTTCCACGCGCGGGTCGAGGGATTTCCAGTTAGCGATCAGTGCGGTGTCAATCGGCTGCACGCGCTTGCCCATAATCAGGCGCAGCGAGGCGTCGCCGGACGCGGTGACCAGGTCATAACCGCCTTTCGCCATCAGGCTGACCATCTCGTCGGACGTGGCGGCGGTTTTGACGTTGACCTGACAGCCGGATTCTTTTTCAAACTGAGTTACCCAGTCGTAGCTTTTATCGGTCTGTCCCCGTTCGATATATCCCGGCCAGGCGATAATATCGAGACGGCCTTCGCCTTTATCGAGAGATGTCGGCGACTCGGCGGCCTGCGCCGTCAGGCATACCATACCCAGCACGCAAAGGCTGCCACGGGCAATTTTTTTGCTCATCAGGTCTTACTCCTGTCACAAGAAAATGAGCGGCAGCCATGCCGTAAAAATATCTCCCTTAATAACAGTAGACGGCGCGCTATGGCCTCCCGGGGAAATTTATTCAGGTTGTGACAAGGGGCGCATTACGCACAAAACGTGCGACACGGGCTAACTTTGCGGATTATAGACAAGCGGTTAGCGAGTTAATATGACTATGCAAATTTCATATGGTTTACCGCGGAACAATAATAACGGGCATGATATTCAGCCTGCGTCAGCGGCATATTTTTAAGGAAAGGGATAACCGCTGGATATAAAAAAACCGGATAAATGAAAAAACCGTTTTCTCTGCCGCCGCGGTTTTTTGCCGGGTGGCGGCCGGACCGGTCAGGGATATTCTGCGCTTGCCCGGGCGCCAATAAACTTCCCCTGCCCGGGCACGCGGACCGCCATCCCAGCTACGCCAGCATCTCGCGAATCAGTTCGCCCAGCCGCTTAACCCCCTGCTCCTCTCTTTCGCCCCAGCCCCACGCGGTATTAAAGCGAAAAAATGCGGTCCAGCTGGCGGAGGTGGAGAACATTTTCCCCGGCGCAATGCTGATATTATACGCCAGCGCGCGGGCGCTCAGCTCCCCCGCGTCGCTCCCGGCGGGGAGCTCGAGCCAGAGAAAATAGCCGCTGTCGCTATGATGAATTTTCACCTCCGCGGGCAGATGGCGCAGCAGCGCCTGCCAGGCCAGCTGCTTGCGCTCGGCAAGCTGGCGGCGCAAACGCCGCAAATGGGCGTCATAGCGCTTGGTCGAAAGGTAATCCACCAGCGCCAGCTGCATGGGTGAACTGGTTGAGAGCGTGCTCATCAGCTGTAGCTGCTGAATGCGTCGGGCGTGCCTGCCCGCCGCCACCCAGCCAATGCGGAACCCGGGGACCAGGCACTTGGAAAAAGAGCTGCAGTGCAGCGTCATATCGTCGCGATCCCAGTACTTTGCCGGCAGCGGTTTCTCGCGGCCGAAATAGAGCTCGCTGTAAACATCATCTTCAATCAGCATCACCTTGTAGCGCGCCAGCAGCGCGACCAGCTGCGTTTTTTTCTCCGCGCTGAGGGTAAAGCCGAGCGGGTTTTGCCCGTTGGTCATCAGCCAGCAGGCTTTAACCGGGTAATTCTGCAACGCCTGCTCCAGCGCGTCGAGGTCAATGCCCTCTTTGACATCGGTCGCCACCGACAGCGCCTTCAGGCGCAGCCTCTCCAGCGCCTGCAGCGCCCCGTAGAAGCAGGGGTTTTCCACAACGACCCAATCGCCCGGTTCAGTAACGGCCTGCAGGCTAAGGTTCAACGCCTCCAGCGCTCCGGCGGTGATGACGATTTCATCCGGCGAGATATTCATTCCCTGCAGCGCGTAGCGGCGGGCAATGGCATGGCGGAGTTCATCATTCCCCGGCGGCAGGTTTTCAATCACGCTCATGGCGGTGGCGGTTTTGCTGACCTGCGCCAGAGAGCGGTTAAGCTGCGGCAGTGGAAACAGGCGCGGATCGGGAAAAGCGGAGGCAAAGGGCAGCATGGACGCCTGACGGCTGGCCTGCAGCACCTCGAAAATGTAGGTGTTGATATCAACGGACTCATCGCGCGTCACCTGGGCGGGCGGCTCAGGCTGGCGCTGTTTGATCGGCTGCGGCGCGACATAATAGCCGGACTGCGGGCGGGCAATGATCCGGCCCTGGCTTTCCAGCAGCTGGTAGGCGTGACTGACGGTCATGAAACTCATCCCGCTGCTGACCACCTGTTCCCGCAGTGAGGGCAGCCGGTCGCCGGGTAACCACACCCCAAGGCCAATCTGTTCGGTAATCTGCTGCGCCAGCTGCTGGTACTTTTTCATATAACAATCCGCAAGAAAATGTCAGCACAATTGTATATCAGTTTATAAAATAGGCCAGTATTTATATACTGACCTATTTACAAAGATTGGCATTGGCGATAGCACGAATTACTTACAGCTAAGCCATTCGTTTATTGCTCATATATCCACCTGATGCAGAATAAACTCAGGTGATTAAACGATAAGCTATTATTTAAAATAGCATAACCATCCCACTAACAACCAGTATCCAGAAAAAAGTCATAATTAACAAAACAGTACACAAGCTACGAAGTCCATTAGTCGACACAATCACATCCTCTGTAAAATATAATCAATAAATACACTATCCAATAACAACCCATAAGATTACGGGTATGTATTAAACATATCCTTAACTCAGCGCTCAAATCACGCTGAGTTAAAATCCCAGATTAAAATCCACAGCACACGAAACCAGCGTTAATGAAGGCGTACGTGCGCGCGGTAAAAACGGTCAATTATTTTATTATAGGATTGATACACAACTTATGAATTATTCAGGATATTTATACTTAAATTTAAAATATAAATATCGCTTACCCAAAGGAACGTTTAATTACTGGCTTGCAGCGCTAACGTCAAATTAAAATAACATACTATCTGCGGGTGTGAAATAGCTTGATTTTAGAAAAATAGGATTTATCACAAAAAACAGAAGCTCAAATCGACAACTGTTATAGATAAAAACAGGGTTTCTGTTCCTGCTATCCGCCATGGTGGAGGCCTAGAATTGCGCTGAATCAATTTTATTGCGGAGTTTTGCATGTTCGGTCTTGATGCATTCCACCTGGCGCGGATCCAGTTCGCCTTCACCGTGTCATTTCATATCATCTTCCCCGCCATCACCATCGGGTTAGCCAGCTACCTGGCGGTTCTCGAAGGCTTATGGTTAAAAACGAAAAACCCGACCTGGCGCTCGCTCTACCACTTCTGGTCGAAAATCTTCGCCGTCAACTTCGGCATGGGGGTGGTCTCAGGTCTGGTCATGGCCTACCAGTTTGGTACCAACTGGAGCGGATTCTCCGAGTTTGCCGGGAGCATAACCGGCCCGCTGCTGACCTACGAAGTTCTGACCGCCTTCTTCCTTGAAGCCGGATTCCTCGGCGTCATGCTGTTCGGCTGGAACCGCGTCGGGCCGGGCCTGCACTTCTTCGCCACCTGCATGGTGGCGCTGGGGACGATAATCTCCACCTTCTGGATCCTCGCGTCCAATAGCTGGATGCAAACGCCGCAGGGGTTTGAGATCGTCAATGGCCAGGTGGTGCCGGTGGACTGGTTCGCGGTTATCTTTAACCCGTCGTTTCCCTACCGTCTGCTGCATATGTCGGTGGCAGCCTTTCTCAGCAGCGCGCTGTTCGTCGGCGCATCGGCAGCCTGGCACCTGCTGCGCGGCAACAACACGCCCGCCGTTCGCGCGATGTTCTCCATGGCCCTGTGGATGACGCTGATTGTCGCCCCGGTTCAGGCCATGATTGGCGATATGCACGGTCTGAATACGCTCAAGCACCAGCCGGCGAAAATTGCCGCTATCGAGGGTCACTGGGAGAATATCCCCGGAGAACCCACCCCGCTGCTGCTGTTCGGCTGGCCGGATATGCAGCAGGAACGGACGCGCTATGGTCTGGAAATCCCGGCCCTCGGCAGCCTGATCCTCACCCACAGCCTGGATAAACAGGTTCCCGCGCTGAAAGAGTTCGCGGCGGAAGATCGCCCTAACGCCACCATCGTGTTCTGGTCCTTCCGTCTGATGGCCGGTCTCGGCATGCTGATGATCCTGCTCGGCGCGCTGGCCCTGTGGCTGCGCTATCGCGGTCGCCTCTATCACTCCCGACCCTTTTTACGCTTTGCGCTATGGATGGGGCCATCAGGGCTTATCGCTATCCTCGCGGGCTGGGTGACCACCGAGGTGGGCCGCCAGCCGTGGGTCGTCTACGGCGTACAGCGTACCGCAGATGCCGTCTCCGCTCACGGTGACCTGCATATGTCCATCAGTCTGCTGACGTTTATCGTCGTCTACGCTTCGGTATTCGGCGTCGGTTATAGCTATATGCTGCGTCTGATTCGCAAAGGGCCGCAGGACGCTCAGCCGCCTGGCGCCGGTACGCCTGCCCGCCCGCTTTCCGCCGCAACGGACCATGTACAGCAGAAGGAGTCCTGGTAATGGGTATCGATTTATCGGTTATTTGGTTTGTCATCATCGTCTTCGCCACCCTGATGTATATCGTGATGGACGGCTTCGACCTGGGCATTGGCATTTTATTCAGTACCACGCGGGACGCGGCGGATCGCGACGTCATGGTGAACAGCGTCGCGCCGGTCTGGGATGGCAATGAGACCTGGCTGGTACTCGGCGGCGCGGGCCTGTTTGGCGCTTTTCCGCTGGCCTATGCGGTAATTATCGACGCGCTGGCGATCCCCCTTACCCTGATGCTGATCGGGCTTATTTTCCGCGGCGTAGCTTTTGAATTCCGCTTTAACGCGACGCCATCGCACCGCCCGTTCTGGGATCGCGCCTTTATGGGCGGTTCGATTCTGGCCACCTTCACCCAGGGGATGGTCGTCGGCGCGGTGATCAACGGCTTCGCGGTCAGCGGCCGCAGCTTCAGCGGCGGGGTGTTTGACTGGTTTACGCCGTTTACCCTGTTCTGCGGCCTGGGACTGTGCATTGCGTATGCGCTGCTGGGCGCCAGCTGGCTGGTGATGAAGAGCGAGAATGCGCTCCACCGCAATATGCGCGTAACCGCGCGCGGTTTGCTGCTGGCGCTGCTGGCGGTAATTGTCGCCATCAGCATCTGGACCCCGCTGGCGCAGACGGCCATCGCCGAGCGCTGGTTTAGCTTGCCAAATCTCTTCTTCCTGCTGCCGGTACCGCTGCTGGTCGCGGCGATAAGCGCCTGGCTGTGGCGAGCGCTGCGCAACAGCGCCAGCCACCTGCTGCCGTTTGTCCTCACGCTGGGGCTGATCTTTCTCGGCTTTAGCGGGCTGGGAATCAGTATCTGGCCGTATATTATTCCACCGGGTATCACCCTCTGGCAGGCCGCCGCGCCGCCGCAAAGCCAGGGCTTTATGCTGGTTGGCGCGCTGCTTATTCTGCCGGTGATCCTCGGCTACACCTTCTGGAGCTACTACGTTTTTCGCGGCAAAGTTCAACACGGCGAGGGGTATCACTGATGCAACGAGTATGGCTTAAGCGCACGTTATGGATGATGGTCCTGTGGGGAGGCAGCGTGCTGGCGCTGGCGGCGGTAAGCATGGGATTTCGGCTGCTGATGACGGCCGCCGGGCTGAAGGCCTGATCCGCCCGTCACGTTATGTTATTCGGCCCGATGGCGACACCATCGGGCTTTTTTTCGCCATCCGTCAGGCGATGTTGACAAAGCCTTTTCTCTTCTTTGACAACCGACGTAATAAGCTCACCCAGCCCCTGGCATAGTAGCCTCATTCGCCGATAGCATGGAAAAAGAGATGTTCAGAAGAAGCATTTCAACATTACTGCTGGCGTGCGCCCTGTTTTCCGGGCACGTGCTGGCCCGCCAGCACGGACACGATTTCTTCCCGGTACAGAGTCTCGAACAGCAGTTACAGCACGAAGCCGATAGCGACGAGCTGCGCAGCCAGGCGGAAGACGCCGCCTCCGACCTGCGCGAGCAGCACCACTGGCAGAATGCGCGGAAACCAAAAATGCATCACTACCAGTAGCGATTTCGTTATCAGGCGCCCTTGCGTTTCGGCAGGGTTTTCATCAGCTCATCGGGACTCACGGACGCCACGATGCTGCCCGGCAGCGGCATTTTCAGGATATGGTTTTTTATCTTACCGACCACGTGCATTTCGCATGGGCGGCAGTCAAATTTCAGCGTCAGCACTTCATCGCCGTGGATCAGCTGCATTGGCGTCGCTTTCCAGCTTTTAATCGAACCTTTGGCCTGTTTCGGACACAGGTTGAAGGCAAAGCGCAGGCAGTGCTTGGTAATCATGACCGGCACGTCGCCCTTCTCTTCATGAGCTTCATAGGCGGCGTCGATCAGCTGCACGCCGTAGCGTTGATAAAACTCGCGCGCTTTGTGGTTGTAGACGTTAGCCAGAAACGACAGATGCGTTTCCGGATAGACCGGCGGCGGCACCGAAACCGGCTTGCGGCTGCCGCGCACCACGGCCTTCAGACGCGCATCATCAAGCATTTCCGCCGTTTCACGGCGCAGCTGGTTCAGCAGACTGTTTGGCACGAACAGCGCGCCGGGCAGGTTAATCTCAACGTTGCGCGAATAGTAAAGGGTCTGGCCGAGCTTCGCCACGCCATCGCGAAGGTTCGCCAGCGCTTTCTCCGCCTGGGTCGCCTCGGCAAACTCGCCGTCCAGCGTGTGGGTGACGCTCACGCCCTCTTCGCTGGTCATCGTCAGGACCAGCTGCTCCTGCCAGCCGCTCAGTTCGATATCGACGGCGATGCGGCGCTCGCTGGAGGTTTTCAGCAGCGCCTGCTGCCAGTTATGATCGAGGTTACGGTTTAACGGCTGGTGCGGACGCACTTTGTGTAAATCCGCGGGCATCTCGTTCGGCCATACGCGATAGCGGTTTTCGCCGGTTTTCTCCACCGTGTTGGCGCGAAAGCCGACGATTTCACGTTTGATCATCACGTTCAGGCCGTCGCCGTTGGTCAGCGTTTCGCTCACCTCAACGTCGAGAAAATCTTTACCGACTTTCAGGACTTCCCCCACCGGCAGACCAATAAACTTTGGCGAGTCAAACGCGCCAATATCGCCTTTGCGCGCGTTGACAAAATAGTCGGTGCTGCCGCGATGGAAGGTCTTATCCGTTGACGGAACAAAGAAGTGTTCGGTACGCCCCGCTGAGGCGCGGGCCAGGTCGCCGCGATCGTCAATAATGGCGTCGAGCATCTGGCGATAGTGCGCGGTGATGTTCTTCACATAGCTCATATCTTTGTAGCGGCCTTCAATCTTGAAGGAACGAACCCCGGCATCGATCAGCGCGGCCAGGTTGGCGGTCTGATCGTTGTCTTTCATCGACAGCAGGTGCTTTTCATACGCCACCACGCGGCCCTGGTCATCTTTCAGGGTATAGGGCAGACGGCAGGCCTGCGAGCAGTCGCCGCGGTTGGCGCTGCGCCCGGTCTGAGCATGGGAAATATTGCACTGGCCGGAATAGGCCACGCACAGCGCGCCGTGGATGAAGAACTCAATGGTCGCGTCGGTGTTATCGTAAATCGCTTTGATCTGCTGAAGATTCAGCTCGCGGGCGAGCACGATTTGGCTGAAGCCGACGTCGGAGAGAAATTTCGCTTTCTCAACGCTGCGGATATCGCACTGGGTGCTGGCGTGCAGCTCAATCGGCGGAATATCCAGCTCCATGACCCCCATATCCTGGACAATCAGCGCGTCGACGCCGGTTTCATACAGGTCGGTTATCAGGCGCTGCGCCGGTTCCAGCTCATCATCATGAAGAATGGTGTTCAGGGTCACGAACACTTTCGCGCCGTAGCGATGGGCAAACGGTACCAGACCGGCGATATCGCTCAGGCTGTTGCTGGCGTTGTGGCGCGCGCCAAAGCCCGGCCCGCCGATGTAGACCGCATCCGCGCCGTGTAAAATCGCTTCACGGGCGATCCCGGCATCGCGGGCAGGACTCAGTAGTTCAAGATGATGGTTTTGCAGGCGCATACGCTCGTCGTTATCCATTATAGGGGGTCGAAATGGCGGCTATTGTAGTCAGAACCTGGCGCAGACCAAAACATTTTCCATCGCCGCCGCGGAAGGAATTTGCAGTTTTTAGCAAAGCATTGAAGGAAAAGATATTTCCCAGAAAAAGTGCCTAAGGATAGAGTCATCACGTATTCCGGATTTTCCTCGTCACGTTGTGATTTGTTGTCTCAGTCATTTGCCTGGCCGCGAGTTTACTCGCGGCTTTTTTATTTCGGGTAGTGGATCAGCGAATGAAAATGGGCAGTCTGCCCACCGCTATTGCGATAGGCGTGCGCTAAATCGCCGGCGAAACGCCGCCCTTCCCCTGGCTGCAGCGATTGCCAGCTGTCCTGCAGGCAAAGATCCAGCACGCCGCTAATCACCACCACATGTTCGATAACCCCTTGCTCATGCGGCGTTGACTCACTCAGCGCGCCCGGGGCCAGGGTGATGGAGAAGTGATCGAAGCGCAGCACCGGGTCCCAAGGGAATAGCGGCGTGACCACCATGGCCTGCTGCTGGGGATCAAATGCCGTCGGTTCACCGGCCTCATCGGCAACGATAAAGGCGGAAAACGGCACGTTAAGCCCGGTGGCGATTTTCCATAACGTCGCTACCGTCGGGCTGGATTCGTTGCGTTCAATCTGGCCCAGCATGGCCTTCGACACGCCGGTCTCTTCCGCCAGGCGCGACAGGCTCCAGCCGCGCTGCTGGCGCAGCGTTTTTAACGTTGCCGACAGGTGTTGCGCAATATCCATTCAACCTCCCAATAATATCTGAAGGAATTATACGCACATTCACCTGATTCTACAGGGAATTGACGTATAGCGCTCGCCCGGGCTCCGCTATCCGCTCTGGCGTTGCCGAAAAGCCAATTGTGCGCTATAACGCACAATGCTACATTATACCGACCGTTATAACGCACAAGGCACTCACATGCGCTCTTTCACTCTCCCTTTTCCGACTCTGCTCGCCGGCTTCGTCGCCGTGCTGGTCGGCTATGCCAGCTCTGCCGCCATTATCTGGCAGGCAGCGGCGGCGGCAGGCGCCGATGCTGCGCAAATCGCCGGCTGGATGACCGCCTTAGGTCTGGGAATGGGCATCAGCACCCTGGCCCTCACCGTATGGCGAAAGGTGCCCATCCTGACGGCCTGGTCAACGCCCGGCGCGGCGCTGCTGGTCAGCGGCCTGCAGGGGGTCACGCTCTCCCAGGCGGTTGGCGTCTTTATTTTTGCCAATGCCTTAATCGTGCTTTGCGGCATCACTGGCATATTTGCCCGGCTGATGAAGATTATTCCCCATTCGCTGGCGGCGGCGATGCTGGCCGGCATATTGCTGCGCTTTGGCATGCAGGCTTTCGCCAGCCTGCAGGCTAATCTGCTGTTATGCGGCAGTATGTTAGCCGTATGGTTACTGTGCAAAGCCTGGCTTCCCCGCTTCGCGGTTGTCGCCGCCCTGCTGACAGGAAGCGCGGTGGCCGGATTGAGCGGAGAGGTGACAACGTCACAAATAAGCTTCAGCGTTGTCGCCCCTTCCTGGATCGCCCCTGAATTTACGCCAGCGCTGTTGATCAGCGTCGGTATACCGTTTTTCCTCGTCACCATGGCGTCGCAAAACGCCCCCGGCTTCGCCACCCTCCAGGCCTCGGGCTATCGGGTCCCCGCTTCAACGCTTATTGTCGCCACCGGCGGCCTGGCGCTGCTGCTGTCGCCTTTCGGGGTCTACTCGATCTGCATCGCCGCCATTACGGCCGCGATTTGCCAGAGCCCGGAAGCCCATCCGGACCCGCAAAAACGCTGGCTCGCGGCGGCGGCGGCGGGCGTGTTTTATCTGCTGGCGGGGATATTTGGCGGCTCAATCACCTCGTTGATGTCGGCGCTGCCGATAGCGTGGGTCCAGATGCTTGCCGGGCTGGCGCTGCTCGGTACCATCGGCGGCAGCCTGTTTCAGGCATTGAATCATGAGAGTGAGCGCGATGCGGCGGTAGTAACGTTTCTGGTCACCGCCAGCGGCGTGACGCTGGCCGGTATCGGCTCAGCGTTTTGGGGGCTGGTTCTCGGCGGCGTCAGCTACGTTTTGCTGTCAACGCTGCGCCGCGCGTAGCTGCGAGGGCGTCAGACCGGTGGCACTTTTCACCCGGTTGCTGAAGTGGCTGGCGCTGCTAAAACCGCAGGCCATGGCGATATCGGTTAACGGCAGCCGACTCTGGCTAATCAGCGCCTGCGCTTTAACCATCCGGCGCTGCATAACGTACTGATGCGGCGCCATCTTCATCGACTGGCGAAACATCCGCGCAAAATGGTATTCGCTTAACGCCGCTTCCTGCGCCAGATCGGCAAGAGTGAGCGGCTGGTCGAGGTTCTCCTCAATCCATGCCAGCAGATTGCGCAAGACGTGCGGCGCCAGCCCGCCGGTCACGGTCGGTAAACGCCACTGAACGTTCGAATAGTGCTGAATCAGGTGGGTGAGCAGCAGCGTGCTGGCCGAACTCAACGTCAGCTGATTCGCCTGCTGCTGCCAGTCGTTGTCGAGGAGAAACTGGCGGTAGACGGCGGTGATTTTGTCATCGCTGGAAAACGTTTTCTCCTGCAGCGTGAACGAGGCCGGGCTGCGGTCCCAAATCTGCTCGCCTACCCGGCGCAGGTGTTCATCGGTGCAGTAAAGATGCACAAAAGAGAGGTCGCCGCGGATATCCCAGGTGCTCTCATCGCCTTTCGGCATCAGGCAAAAACGATCCGGCCCGCCGCCGTTTTTCCAGCCGTGGGGGGTTTTTTGGTAGCTTTCGTAGCCATCGGCAATATAGAGGCTCAGGGTATGGTGGTCGCTTTGTACCGTGATGGTATCAAGATTGTTATACCACGCCGCCAGCTGAATACCGGAGTTGAGGTTCACCGTCCCCCGCAGCACGGCATTTTTTTGACGCAATGTTTCGAAAGTCCCGTAAGCCATAGCCTTCACAGTTCAGATTCCGCAGATCGCTAGTCTAAGAAGAGTCGCCGGCAGATACCAGCATTCCCCCGCCGCTAATGAAAAATAAGCGCAAGAATTTGCAAGTCGGCGACAAGCTGATGACAGCGCCGAATTCGCCCGGGCCGCAAAATGACCGGTACAACACTCACAGGAGAGACATTTTGAACGCATTACTCTACGGGTTGGTCGTGGTTATCTGGGGCACCACCTGGATTGCTATCTTTTTGCAGCAGGGGCCGGTTGCCGCGCCGGTGTCTATTTTCTGGCGCTTCGCCGTCGCCAGCGTCGCGATGTTGACCATTCTGCTGGTTACCCGCCGCCTGCGCCCGCTTGCCGCGCGCGACCATCTCTTTTGCCTGCTACAGGGCTGCTGCGTTTTCTGCTTTAATTTCTGGTGTTTCTATACCGCCGCCGCGTATATCAATACCGGGCTGGAGTCGGTGATCTTCTCCATGGCGGTGTTGTTTAACGCGATCAATAGCTTTCTCTTCTATCGCCAGCAGCCTCCGGGCCGTTTCTGGCTGGCCGCCGCGCTGGGGCTGGCGGGGATCGTGACGCTATTCTGGGATGATTTATGGGCCAGCGGCCTGAACGCCTCGCTCCTGCTGGGTATTGCCCTCAGCGCATTGGGCACCTATGGGTTTTCGCTCGGCAATATGCTCAGCATCCGCCACCAGCGCCGCGGTCTGGAGACGTTGACCACCAACAGCTGGGCCATGCTTTACGGCACCCTGGTCATGGGCGCGATCGCGCTGGTTCGCGGTGATAATTTCGCGCCGCAGTGGACCCTCAGCTATATGGGCGCGCTACTGTATCTCGCCGTGTTTGGCTCGGTGATTGCCTTTGGCGCCTATTTTACGCTGGTGGGGCGAATCGGCGCGGGTAAAGCGGCATACAGCACCCTGCTGTTTCCACTCGTCGCGCTGACCATTTCGACTTTTTATGAAGGTTACGTCTGGCACAGCAGCGCCGTGGCCGGACTGGCGCTGATCCTGGTCGGAAATCTGGTGATGTTCGCTCGCCCGGAGCAGTGGCTGCTGCGGCGCAGGCTGGCCTGGGTTCGCTCGGATCGCTGCTGACGCTCGCGCTACCGTCGAGGGGAAATGAAAAAGGCGCTATCAACCACTAGCGCCTTGATTAACAGATACGCCTGATTAACGGTTATTGGGGTCGAATTTCACCGCGTCAATCGCCATATCATCAATGACCTGCTTCAGGGTCTCGACGGTGAGCGGCGTATTTTCGTTGGACAGGTTTTTACCTTCGCCCTTACGGACCACTTTGATAACCGGCTTTTTGGTCGCCGCATCAATCAGCTCCCCTTCAAAAAACAGGTTTGTGTCCATGGTACGGTGGCCCGTTGCCGCCTGCGTACCGGCAATAATCATCGCGACCGGAATCACTTCGTAGAACTGCAGCCCTTCTTTGCTGGAATCCACGCCGGTGATGGCGCCGCGGAAGATCAGGCTGCGCTTGCCCGGGGTGGTTGCCAGCGGTTTACGCTCGGAAATAGCCTGTTTCATCTCTTTATTGGTGTAATTCAGGATATCCCTGAGCGCCTTCTCGCCCACCTGGGTGGTGGGTTTTGGTACCGGGTAATAGGTGATCGGGTTATAGACGATATTGTCATAGTTGCTCGGATTGTAATCCGGCGAAATCCAGCGCAGTTCCGGTTTGCCGGACGCCGAGGTGGTTTCTTTTAAGTTAGAGTAATCTTTTAAAAATCCCGAATATTGTTCCGGCTTAGCGATTTTGGATGAGCAACCGGCCAAAGCTAACAGGCCAGCAAGCGCAGCGACTTTAAAAAATAACGGAGTACGCATATAAGTTAATCCCTGTGAATACCATTTATCGGCAAGAGTTATAGCAAATAACAGGGGTAAGTTTTGTGGCAAAAGCGGTGCTACGTCAAGTAGCTGGAAAAAATAAACCCGCCGTTACCGGCGGGCCGTGATTGGCTGTTTATCTGATATCAACCTGATAAAAAATATGCTTGCCAAAAGGGTCTATTTCGTAGCCTGACACGTTTTTACGCACCGGTTCAAATATTGTCGAGTGGGCAATCATGACTGCCGGCATCTGGTCATGCATCATCTGCTGCGCCTGGCGATAGAGCGCTTCGCGTTTTTGGCGATCGGTTATCGATTTTGCCTCGGCGATAATTTTATCAAACGGCTGATAGCACCATTTTGCAGAGTTTGACCCGCCGTTCGCCGACTGGCAGGTAAAGAGTGGGCCGAAGAAGTTATCCGGGTCGCCGGTCGCGGTCGTCCAGCCCATCAGCGCCGCCTGATGTTCGCCATCCTTCACCCGCTTTAAGTATTCACCCCACTCATAGGTTGTGATTTTCGTTTGCACGCCAATTTTCGCCCAGTCGGCCTGGATCATTTCGGCCATGCGTTTGGCGTTCGGGTTATAGGGTCGCTGCACCGGCATCGCCCACAGATCGATGGTAATTGGCCCCGCAACGCCCGATTCCGCCAGCAGCGCTTTGGCTTTCTGAGGGTCGTAGTCATAATCCTTCAGCTGGCTATCCGCGCTCCATACGCCCGGCGGCAGCAGGTTTTTCGCCGCCGTACCGGTACCGTGGAACACCGCTTCAATGATCGCCGGTTTATTGATCGCCATCGCCAGGGCCTGACGCACCTTAACGTTGTCCAGCGGCGCTTTTTGGGTGTTAAACGCCAGGAAACCGGTGTTAAGGCCCGCTTTGCTCATCAGGTTGATCGCGTTGTTCTCTTTCATTCGCGGCAGGTCGGCCGGATTGGGGAACGGCATCACCTGACACTCGTTTTTCTCCAGCTTGGCGTAGCGCACCGAGGCGTCCGGCGTGATACTAAAAATGAGACGATCGATATGCGCCTTCCCCTGCCAGTATTCCGGGAACGCGGTGAAAAGAATTCGGGAATCTTTTTGATATTGCGCGAGTTTGAAAGGTCCGGTACCAATCGGGTCCATATCCACGCGCTCAGGCGTGCCGGCTTTTAGCATCGCATCGGCATATTCCGCCGATAAAATAGAAGCGAAATACCAGGCAAGATCGGCCACAAAGGGCGCTTCGGCATGGGCCAGCGTGAAACGCACCGTATATTCATCAGGCTTATCAATCGCGGTAATTAACTGGCCAAATTCCAGGCTTTCAAAATTGGAGTAATTGCCGCTGGAGATATTATGATAAGGATGGTGAGGATCTTTTTGCCGCATAAACGAAAAAATAACGTCGTCGGCATTAAAATCGCGGCTGGGTTTAAAATATTTATTACTCTGGAATTTAACGCCTTTGCGTAAATGAAAAGTATAAACTTTCCCATCTTCGCTGACTTCCCAGCTTTCGGCGAGGCTCGGCACCAGTTCTGTGGTGCCGGCTTTGAAATCGACCAGTCGGTTATAGACCGGCACCGCGCTGGCGTCCACGCTGGTCCCGGAGGTGTAGAGCTGCGGGTTAAAGTTTTCCGGCGATCCTTCTGAACAGTAGACCAGCGTTTTTGCGCTAATGGCCGAGCTGGCCGTCAGGGCCGCTAACGCCAGAGCAAGCGTCGTGAATCTGCGTTGCATAGGTTTTCCTTTTTAATTTGTCAGCTAATGAATAGCTTGTTGTTTTCCCTTCCATACATAACACTAAAGCCTGATTGCAAACACCTGAAAACTCGAATAAAGAAGGAATCACTATGTCATCAGCCCTGGCCAGTCAATTAACCCAACGCTTCTTTCGCTACCTGGCGATAACCAGCCAAAGCGACCCGCGAGCCACGACGCTGCCTACCACCGCCGGGCAACAGGCGATGGCGCAGGCCCTTGCGGATGAGCTACGCCAACTGGGGCTGGATGAGATTGTGATTGACGAGCGCGCCACCGTCACGGCGGTGAAAAAAGGCAACGTCGCAGGCGCGCCGCGGATTGGCTTTATTACCCACATCGATACCGTTGACGTCGGTTTGTCGCCGGATATTCATCCACAAATTCTGCGTTTTACTGGTGAAGATCTCTGTTTGAACAGGGATAAAGATATCTGGCTGCGCGTTGCGGAACATCCGGAAATCCTCGCTTATCCCAATGAAGAGATTATTTTCAGTGACGGCACCAGCGTGCTCGGGGCGGATAACAAGTCCGCCGTTACGGTGGTGATGACGGTGCTGGAAAACCTGACGGCGGAACACCGCCACGGCGACATCGTGGTCGCGTTTGTGCCGGATGAAGAAGTGGGCCTGCGCGGCGCGAAGGCGCTGGATCTCGCGCGCTTTGCCGTCGATTTTGCCTGGACCATCGACTGCTGCGAGCTCGGCGAAATCGTCTATGAAAACTTTAACGCCGCCGCGGCGGAGATTCGCTTTACCGGCGTGACCGCTCACCCTATGTCGTCAAAGGGCGTGCTGGTGAACCCGCTGCTGATGGCCAAGGATTACATGAGCCATTTCGATCGCCAGCAAACGCCGGAGCATACCGCCGGACGCGAGGGCTACGTTTGGTTCAACGGTATCCAGGGCGATCAGAACAGCACCCTGCTGCAGGCCAGCATTCGTGATTTCGACCTCGAAAGTTTTCATCGCCGTAAGCAGCAAATTAGCGAGGTAGCGCAGAAAATCGCCGCGCAGTATCCGACCGGTAAGGTGGAATTTCACATCAGCGATACCTATAGCAACATCAGCAATGCCATCGGCGAAGACCGCCGCGCCGTTGATCTGATGTTCGAAGCGATGGAAAGCTTAGGCATTACGCCGAAACCGACGCCGATGCGCGGCGGCACCGACGGCGCGGCCCTGTCGGCAAAAGGCGTATTAACGCCCAACTTCTTTACCGGCGCGCACAACTTCCACTCGAAATTTGAGTTTCTGCCGCTGCGCGCCTTTGAGGCCTCTTATCAGACCGCGTTACAGCTCTGCCTGTTAGCGGCGCGTTAAGCCGGTTTGCGCGCCAGCATCGTGGCGAAACGCAGCTTAATCCGGTTCCCGCTGGCGTCGGTGCGGTGGAGTTCACCGACGTCTTCGTTATATTTGAGTAACGTCCAGCCTTCATAATAATTGCGCAGCTCTCCCGGTTTAAACGCGAACGGGAAGCCGACGCTGCACGGATAATCGTCGGTATCCATAGCCGCAACAATCAGATTGTAGCCGCCGGGTCTGGTGCAGCGCTGCATGTTAGCAATCAGACCCGGGATGGTCTTCGCGTCGAGGAACATCATCACCACGGTCGAAAGAATAAAGTCATACTCGCCGTCAAAGCTGAGGGCGTTAAGGTCCTTAATCGCCGTCCGCAGATTCTCCAGCCCTTCCGCCTGACGAATGCGCTCAAGATTTCCGATGCTGGCCGGATTTTTATCCCACGCGGTGACATCAAACCCGTTGGCCGCCAGATAGAGGCTATTGCGCCCGTTGCCGCAGCCCAGATCCAGCGCCTTGCCCGGCGCGATCAGGGTGGCGGCGTGCAGCACCTCGGAGTGGGTGCGGGTCATCCCGTATTTATCGGTGAAGTAATTTTCGTCACGAAGCGTCATGGTTAATCCTTATTTTTTAATAATGTGTCGCGCTCAACGCGAATCAGCAGTTTACCGCGCATCAGCAGCAGAAAGGTACGAATCAGCAGCAGCCCGACGATCAGATTGGTGAAGAGAAACAGCGGGAGCGCGAGGGTATGGAAAAAGCCGTCCGGATGCTGATGACCGAGATGCAGGCCGGTGGTCGCCAGCGCGGAAATGCCGAACGAGAAGCTCCAGAACGAGGCGTTAAACGGCTGGCGCAGATACCACGGCATCAGGCGCAGCATAAACAGCAGTTGCAGCAGACCATAGCCGAACAGCAGCTTAGCGAAGGTATCCGCCTCGCCGCCGTTCACGCTCAGCCAGGCGCTGCACGCCACCAGCGCCGGCGCCAGCTGAATGCCGAGGGCGGTGCGCATGGCCATCGGCAGTTCGCCGTCGCTGCGCAGGCGCTGCAGAATCACCGGTTCAAGGCTAAGCCAGGAGAATAAGCCGGCGCCCAGAAACACCAGTCCGGCGTCGGTAAAGCCCAGCGCGCCGCAGGCCATGGCGCTGATAAAGTTATTCGCCACCGTCGGCAGATAGAGACCCGGGGTGGTCGCCTCATTGGGATGCTTCCCCCGCCATAGCCCGGCGCTCTGCCAGGCCGCATAGCTTAGCTGCAGTACTACGCCAATCGCGAATAACACCAGCGAGAGCGGCCGCAGCCATGGAACAAAGCCGATGGCCACCAGCATGGTCGTCGCCGGAAACAGGCTGACAAAACTGCTGGCCACCGGATGGCGCATCTCCTGCAGTACGCTGTGCGGGAAACGGACCGCCCGGCTGATAAACGCCAGCGCCAGCAGCGCCCAGATGACCGTCGCCGTGACCACCAGACCGTCGCCGACGATCCGGCTCACCGGCCAGATGGTGCTGGCGTAGCGCCAGGCGAAGCCCATGCCGATAATGCCCAGAACCATACCAAAATAGCCCGCCGGGAGATTCAGCACCCGGCTTGTGCCCAGTTTTTTATTCATTTTGTTTAAATTTTCAATTTATCTTAAGTTGCATTCTAAAGGAACCTTCAAAAACGCGCTACGGCGTTTTTTGCTATGTTTATGTTAACCATACGTAATGAGAAAGGCAGATGCGCAAATATTACCTCAGCGAGAAGGTTCGCCAGTTTCACTATGACGCCGACGGAAACAAACATAGCGTCAATCTGCGGCAAATTGTCGCCTTACGCGATTTCGCTGACGTGAAGCGCGGCGATGAAGGCGGCTGGCTGGACAATGAAGCAGCCCTGAGCCACGAAGGCGAGTGCTGGATTTATGACCCGAATAGCGCGGTGTTTGCCGGTGCGAAAATCGAGGGCAATGCCCGCTTAACCGGCGAGTGCATTATCAGCCATGGCGCCATCGTCAGCGATAACGCGCGACTGGACAGCGTGCAGGCAAGCCACTGCGCGCGAATAAGTGACAACGTCACTGTTTCGCATTCGCAGATTCGGGGTTATTGTCACCTGGCCGACAATGCGCAGATCCTCCCCCACTCGCTTATTATCGCCGCCCAGGGTCTGACCGCCGACAGCGACAAAATCCTGCGCATTTATCAGCGGGCAACGGTCAGCGCTTCGCGCATCGTTCACCAGGCGCAAGTTTACGGCGACGCGTTTGTCGAACACGCGTTTGTTGAGCATCGGGCGGAAATCTTCGATTGCGCGCGGCTGGAGGGTAACGACGAAAACGACGTCTGGGTCTGCGATAACGCGCGAGTTTATGGCCACGCGAGGATTATCGCCGGGCGGGAAGAGGACGCCATCCCCACCCTGCGCTACAGCTCGCAGGTGGCGGAGCACGCGGTGGTCGAAGGCAACTGCCTGCTGAAGCATCGGGTGATGGTCGGCGGGCATGCGCACCTGCGCGGCGGGCCGATTCTGCTGGACGATAGCGTGTTAATTGAAGGGCATGCGGTGATTTGCGGCGATGTGGTGATTGAACATCAGGTGACGATCGGCGACAGGGCGCGAATTGAAGCCAGCGCGGGCGACGCCATTTCTATCAGAGGGGAGAAAGTGATAAACGGCGACGAACTTTTTACCCGCACGCCCATTGTCGGCTTTCTATAACCTTTGCTCCCGACCGCGTGGTTTATCAGCTTCAGGCCCCTGCGCGCTGTTCCCCGGGCTACATCTCAGCGCGGCCCGTAGTCAGCCGCGAGCCGGGAATTGCCCGGTGTCACAATCAATAATGCGCCCGTAGATATTCTGGTCATCGTACGAACCGTTCAGATACTCGGCCTGCTTCAGGCACCCTTCGAGGGTGAAACCGTTACGCAGGGCGACCTGATTGCTTCTCTGGTTTGCTACCCGACATTTAATCACGAAGCGGCGAACCGTCCCGCTGCGGGCAAAAGCGTCCATCAGCGCCTGCAGCGCCTGAGAAAGCAGCCCCTGCCCCTGGTGGCTTTCATCAATCCAGTAGCCGATGTATGCGGTCTTATTGATCGGCTCAATCTGGTTAAACGACAGCACGCCGACGATCTCTTCGCGCAGAAAGAGCAAAAACATTTTGGCGTAACCACGCTGATGCAGCATCACGTTGCCCTGCACGTGGCGGCGAGTTTCGTCTTCGTGACTGACGTCAGCGGGCCAGCTCAGCGATTGCTGGAGCCAGCGCTGGTTCTTGATCACCAGCTGATGCAGCTCAGCGACGTGGCTTTCATCCACAGCGCGCAGAGAAAGCGACTCGGTGACGGGGATAGTTTCTCTCGCAGGCGCGTTTTCGTCAGTCATAATGGACTCTGATTAATAGTCTGATTAAAAAACAAACGCCCGCTAAGTTACCTTAACGGGCGGAATAAAGGGCAATTATTTCATTACCCGATCGTCAACATAGTTACGCTTGTCTGGCGCTGGCGGGAAGTACTGATAGAGCCAGGTTTCGCTGATCGCTTCCCCCTGGCAGCGCAGGAACATGCGCATTTCGACCGGGTCGGTCGAATCCGAGGTCGGGTACCAGTCAAACTGGATGCGATAGCCATCAAACGGTTCCACGTAGAGAATTTCTATCTGCTTCGCTTCGCCGCTCGACAGGGTAATCACCGGCTCAATGCCTCTTGGCGCCGCGGCCTTCAGGTCGCCGCCGACAAAATCGATAGCAAAACGACGGGTCCATTTATCCGGGTAGTGCTCACCCGGCGCCCAGCCTTCCGGGAAACCGCCCATTCCGGTACGCGTGGCCAATACCCGCGCCAGCGGCGAACGGACCGGCGGCTGCGCGCTCCAGTAGAGTCGATAGCGGAAGTCCAGCTCATCCCCGGCTTTCACCGGCTTCTCGGGCTGCCAGAAGCAAACGATATTGTCCAGCGTTTCACCGGTCGTCGGGATCTCCATCAGGTTGACGGCCCCTTTACCCCACTGGTTGCGTGGCTCCACCCACAGGCTCGGGCGCTTGTTGTACCAGCCCATGATGTCCTGATAGTGGGAGAAGTCGCGATCCAGCTGCAGCAGGCCAAAACCGCGCGGATTTTTATCCTGGAAAGCGTTGAACTGCAGCTTCTGCGGGTTGTTCAGCGGGCGGCACACCCACTCGCCGTTGCCCAGCCACATCGACAGGCGGTCGGAGTCGTGGATCTGCGGATGGATAGTGTCGCACATCCGCCGTTCGTTATTGCCGCAGCTGAACATACTGGTCATCGGCGCGATGCCCAGCTGTTTGATGTCTTTACGCGCGTAGATGTGGTTTTCCACATCCATAATCACCTGCGTCTCCTGACAGTTAACCACGAACTTATAGGCGCCGGTGACGCTTGGGCTGTCGAGCAGCGCATAGACGGTAAATACCGTAGCCCCCGGTTTCACGGTCTCAAACCAGAAAGAGGTGAAGTCCGGGAACTCTTCCGGCGTATCGGTAAAGGTATCGATCGCCAGGCCGCGGGCGGACAGTCCGTATTGATAAGTGCTGTCTACCGCGCGGAAGTAGCTCGCGCCGAGGAAGGCGACGATATCGCGGCGCGCCAGCTCCGGCGCCTTAAACACGCGGAACCCGGCAAAGCCGAGATCGCTCTGGCCTTCCAGCTGTTTGGTGTCGACGCCGGCGTCATTATATTTAAACAGCTCGGGACGGAAGTGAATTTCCCGCGCCTGCTGGGTTTGTGAATCCAGGGAGAACATCCGTACGCGGCGGCGGAACCCCATCCCGACGTGGAAGAACTGAATATCCAGCTTGCGCTCTTCGATATTACTCCACAGGGAGTGCGCAGCATCGTACTGAATGCTGTTGTAGGCCTGCGGGGTCAGGTTTGCCAGGGTTGGCGGCAGATCGCGCGGCGCGCCGCCCCAGGGCTGACGCGCAAGATCGTGGGCCATCGACTGAAGTACGGAATAGTCAAAGCGACGGGTCTGGCCGTCGGCAATTCCCGAGTCCTCGGCGAAGGCCGCTTTCGAGAATAGAGAGGCAACTCCTGACGTTCCGCATACGGCGGCAACAGCCATGGAAGATTTGAGAAAACGTCTGCGGTTCATGCCTGAGAGAGCATCCTTCTTCATATGTGAATTGAGACGCGACGTAACAAACCCATGCGTCGTGAATGTCGCTCACTCTAGACAAAAATGATTGATAATCCAATTGTTGACGGCAGAAATGCGTGAAAAAAATATGTCCACCGGACCAGACCGAATTACCGATATCCGGGGGGCGGCGATGATTTCGCCAACCGGCGGCGTTTCATGCTGAATCAGGAAGCGGCCAGACGAACGCTGGCCGCGCAGGCGATTATTTTTGCTGCAGAAGGTTAAAACTGGTCATCAGGTTGCGATAATCCGGAATATGGTTGGAGAACAGCGTTCCCAGCCCTTCGATATCATTACGCCAGTCGCGGTGTAGTTCGCAGGCAACGCCAAACCACGACATCAGCTGTACCCCGGCCTGCGACATACGATCCCAGGCGGCATCGCGGGTAATCGGGTTAAAGGTACCGGAAGCGTCGGTCACCACAAACACCTCAAACCCCTCTTCAATGGCGGAAAGCGCCGGAAAGGCCACGCAAACTTCCGTCACCACCCCGGCAATAATCAGCTGCTTTTTGCCCGTCGCTTTGACTGCCTTAACAAAATCTTCGTTATCCCAGGCGTTAATATTACCCGGGCGCGCGATATAGGGCGCATCGGGGAATTGCGCTTTCAGCTCCGGCACCAGCGGGCCATTGGGGCCGTTCTCAAAGCTGGTGGTTAAGATAGTCGGCAGACCGAAGTACTTCGCCAGGTCGCCAAGGGCAAGGACGTTGTTCTTGAATTTATCGGGATCGATATCGCGTACCAGAGAGAGTAATCCGGTCTGGTGATCGACCAGCAGCACGGCGGCATCACTTTTATCCAGACGAACATACGGTTTGGCCATGGTTTCTTCCTCATTTTAACGTCAGATCTTCCGTCAGAACGCAGGTTCTGCGGATGCAGGGTTAACAGAACCGATCTTAGTGTAATCGCTGACTGAGGATTAGCCGCCTAAAGTGGGACGCATTGTTCCATTTGCAGAACGTACCGCGGCAAACGGAGATCTTCCGGACAGCGTTAATCCAGCGTCACATGGTGCTTCATCACCCGCCGAAACAGCGCCAGACGCGCGCGCATAAAACGGTTTTCCACTTTAAAACCGGCCCGCTTGTGCAAACCGATGCGCAACAGACGGTCCCGTCCGCGCACGCTGGCGGGCCAGCGCACCGGCCCGGAGAGCTCGTGGCAGCCGTTACCCGCAACACGGGCAAAGCTAGCCCAATAGTCGGCAACCCGGGCGGCAAAGGTCCGGTCGCGCTCGTTCGCATACTGTCGTACCGGCTCGGCAAGGTCGAGGTTGTCAAAAACGTACGCCACTTCATTACCGTGCCACGCGCCGTGCGGATAGGTTTGGTGTTCCGCCTCGGCAACGTAGTCAAACCAGTAGCGCCAGCACGGTTGCCCTACCCGCTGCTGCGCCTGCATCACCACGTAACCCAGGGTGGTAAAGGCCATATCGCGGCAGACTTCACGCCCTAATGCCTCATCGCCCTTGACGCCGGGATAGAGCAGCTTAATCAAACCGAGACCAAAACGGCGTTCGCGGCGAAGCTTCTGGATCTGCCCGGCGATATCGACGCCAAACACCGCCATGACGCTGGCCTCATCGCTGTTCGAGCCGATCATCACCGGCAGCGGGTGCTGACGCCCGCTAAAAAAAGTCTCCAGCATCGGCTGCGGCAGTACAGCATCGCCAACAATGGGCGCCGGGCCGATGGTAAGCGGCGCGGTCAGCGACCAGAACGCGTCCGCCGGAATCGCCCGCAGCTGTTCGGCGCTGGCCTGCGGTAAAGAGAAGTGCTCCGCGATGAGCTGCCCTTTGGCCAGCGCCTTTTCCCGCGGCAGATCCGGCAAGGTATAGCCGCTCTGAATAATCGCCTTATGGAACAGCCCTCTGGATTTTGGCGAAACCATGAGCGACAGCACGCTGCGCGCCCCGGCGGACTCGCCGAACAGCGTCACGTTGGCCGCATCGCCGCCGAAGGCGTGAATGTTCTCCTGAACCCACTGCAGGGCGGCGATCTGATCGAGCAGCGCGAAATTATAGATGCGCTCCCCCTCTTCTTCCTCCAGCGCCGGATGGGCAAAAAAGCCCAGATGCCCCAGCCGGTAGTTAACCGTGACTACCACCACGTCACGGGACGCTAAGGCTTTACCGTCATAGGGCGGTAAGCTTCCCGCGCCGATGGTATAGCCGCCGCCGTGTAGCCAGACCATCACCGGCAGCGGCTGCGCGCGCGAAGCGGGTGACCAGACGTTAAGGTACAGGCAATCCTCGGAAAAGCGGCCGGGATCGCCGCCGCCGAGCTCACGACAGTACTCAATATCCTGCCAGCTGGAGGCCGAGAAATTCTCCGCCCTGCGCACGCCCTGCCAGCGGGCGGCAGGCTGCGGCGCGCGCCAGCGGAGATCGCCGACGGGCGGCGCGGCATAGGGTATACCGCGCCAGATATGCATGTTCTCTTCAGCGGTGCCGGATAGGGTGCCCTGCCGGGTTTTCACCAGCGGGGTAGACGGATTCTGCATGACCTGCTTCCTTTAACGACTCATGCCAGCAGAGTACTGATTTTACAGCAGACCGCAACGTCGTTTACTGCGCTCTTCCGCCTGTTGATAAAGGGCAAACTCATCATAGACCGGACAGCCCAGCGCCTCCTCAAAGGCCTGGCGGCTGGCGTTGCCGTGGCTGCGGGTCTGTATCTCGTTGCCCAGGTTAGACTGAAAAATCCCGGCGGCGCTGACCGGCAAAAAGTCTTCATAAATAATCGGTTGTGCGATGACCCAGCCGCGTTCAATCAGCGGCTGCGGATCGTCGCCCGGACGAAACGCCTGACGGTGCGCTTCGCCGGCGGGCGTCAGGCGATAGCGAAAGTACGCCAGCCCCTGCTGACGCAGCAGGAATTCGCTGTCCGGGAACGGGCTAAACACCTCCTGCAGATGACGCTGATGGGTGAGATTATCTTTGCCCACCCCCGCCTCGCCAAGCAGTCGGTCGTACAGGGCGCGGCCCTTCGGCGTTAAGGCGATACCGCGCTGCTCGATTTCGCCAAAGCGAGCCGTATGCGTGCCTCTATGCTCTCCGGCAAACATCACCGGTTCCTCAAGGGCCTTAAAGCTGGTCTGGCGCAGTAAAATGGGCACATCGCGGCGCGGCGGCCCTTCTATCAACGCTTTTGGCGCGATACCGCACTCGGGCATTAACGCCTGTACCCGGTCAATATCCAGGGTGCGCGGCGTCAGATGATTAATGTGGCAGCCGGGGAAACAGACCACATCGGCAATCAGCCGGTGCTCTTCATGCAGCGCGTGATAGGTTTCCTCATCGACGGTGGCGTGTCGATGCCAGCGAAAGGTTTCCAGCGCCTGTTGCACAAACTCGCGCGCCTCTGCGGCGGTAAACTCCCCTTTCTGTTCATGTAACGCGATCAGTTCACGACAGCGCGGCGTGAAGATATCGCGTCGGGAAAGGATATCCGCCGCCCGCTGACGCAAAGCTTCATTGGCGATAAGTTCAAGTCGCAGAAGCGAGGTAAAAACGCGAAACGGATTGCGCGCCAGCGCGGCGTCATCAATGGGGCGAAACGCGGTGGAGTGAACCGGTACGCCGGCCTGCGACAGATCGTAATAGCTGACGGGATACATTCCCATAATGGCAAACATGCGACGCAAGGTCGCCAGTTCCTCCGCCGTACCGACGCGGATCGCGCCGTGGCGTTCAACGTTCAGCCGCGCCAGTTCATCGGCGTTGGCCAGTTGTTCGTGCAGCGTCGGGTTATTCTCCAGTATGGCCAGGTTAACGTCGGCCACCAGCTCCAGTAGCGTCCCGTACTGCGGAACTTCCTGCTGGTACATCGCCGACATCGCCTGCGAAAAGCTTTCCCGAATCTCATCAGCCGTGATGGTGTTCGCCATGATGTCTTACCTCCAGTGAATTCTCCCTGGAGTGTAGGAAAGCTCTCTGCAGACGGCGGGAAGAATTTACAAACTGTGATGCCGGTAGCTGGCCGGTTTATTTTCACCCGCTCACTTCATAACCGCCGGTTATGTTAAACACCCTTTAATTTCACTTTAAATTAACAAAACATTTACACACACTGCGAGTGGCGACATTACAACAACATGCCTCTCTACCGATAATATGGAGTACCCTCATGAACGACAAATGGTCACCGCGCGAGGTCCTGCACCGCGACTACAGCAGCCATCCTCCCGCTTACGCCCCGGGCTATAAAACCAGCGTGCTGCGCTCGCCGCGCAATGCGCTCATTTCCCTACAGAATTCCCTTTCTGAAATCACCGGACCGGTGTTCAGCAGCGACGATCTCGGCGCGCTCGATAACGACCTGATCCTCAACTACGCCAAAGACGGCCTGCCGATTGGCGAAAGGATAATCGTCCACGGCTACGTTCGCGATGGATTTGGCCGACCAATGAAAAATACGCTGGTCGAAGTCTGGCAGGCCAACGCGGGCGGACGCTACCGGCATAAGAAAGATCAATACCTGGCGCCTATCGACCCGAACTTTGGCGGCTGCGGACGGGTGCTGACCGACGAAAACGGCTACTATTGTTTCCGCACCATCAAGCCCGGCCCCTATCCGTGGCGCAACCAGGTAAGCGACTGGCGTCCGGCGCATATTCACTTTTCGCTCTCCGGCGACGCCTGGGCACAGCGTCTGATCACGCAGATGTATTTCGAAGGCGATCCGCTGATTAAACAGTGTCCTATTGTCAAAACCATCAATAACGATGATGCCATCAGGACATTAATCGCCGAGCTGGATACCCATGCCGCCGTACCGCTGGACTCTCTGGCTTACCGTTTTGATCTCGTATTGCGCGGCCATCGCGCAACGCTGTTTGAAAACCGCACGCAGGGGGCCGCCCGATGAAAGATTATTTACCTGAAACCGCGTCACAAACCGCCGGCCCTTATGTGCATATCGGCCTCGCGCCGGACGCCGCCGGTTTCCATATCTTTGAGAAAAATTTTGGCCCGACGCTGACCACGGCAGACACCGAGGGCGAACGCATTACTATCGAAGGCAGAGTCATCGATGGCTCCGGCACGCCGGTGCGCGATGTGCTGCTGGAAATCTGGCAGGCCAACGCCGCCGGGCGCTATAACCATCCCGACGACCGACAGCAGGGCAAGAAGCTGGATGCGGCGTTTCGCGGCTGGGGACGCAGCTGCTCGGACTTCACCAGCGGCGTCTGGCGCTTCGAAACCATTAAACCCGGGGCCGTGGTAGGTCGCGATGGGCGCACCATGGCGCCGCACGTTAATCTGTGGGTGGTCGCCCGCGGGATTAATATTGGCCTCAACACCCGGATGTACTTTTCCGACGAGCAGGATGCCAACCAGGTCGACCCGGTGCTGAATCTGATTGAGTGGGAAGTGCGTCGCCAGACCCTCATCGCGCAGCGCGAGGTCCGCGGCGCGGAGATCGTATATCGCTTCGATATTCACCTGCAGGGCGAAAACGAAACCGTCTTCTTCGATATCTGAGTTTTTTCTTCCTTTTTCCGCCCCTGCCGGTCAGGGGCGACGCTATATGGCAAACTCAATAAAATCAACTTGTAAAATAATAATATAAAATGTTAATAATATTTTGCTATGAAGTTAACAATTTTAATCGCCCTTACTTGTCACTGGGACGCCTCTGTTTTTAACATTGATTATGCAAAAAAATGGTCTTTTCAGTCAGCGCATTCGCTTGCGCCATCTACATACTTTCGTGGCCGTCGCTCAACAGGGAACTCTTGGGCGTGCGGCTGAAACCTTAAATCTGAGTCAACCGGCTTTATCTAAAACGCTAAACGAACTGGAGCAGCTGACCGGTACCCGGCTGTTTGAGCGTGGACGCCTCGGCGCGCAGCTCACGCTGGTCGGCGAACAGTTTCTCACCCACGCGGTTAAAGTGCTCGACGCGCTCAATACCGCGGGACAGGCGCTAAACCGTAAAGAAGGCCTCAACAGCGATATCGTGCGCATCGGGGCGCTCCCCACCGCCGCGCTGGGGATCCTGCCCTCGGTGATCGGCCAGTTCCATCAGCAGCAAAAAGATATCACCCTGCAGGTGGCGACCATGAATAACACCATGCTGCTGGCCGGACTCAAATCGGGAGAAATCGATATCGGTATCGGACGGATGTCCGATCCGGAGTTGATGAGCGGGTTGAACTATGAACTGCTGTTTCTCGAATCCCTGAAGCTGGTGGTTCGTCCGGGGCATCCGCTGCTGCAGGAAACGGTTACGCTGAGTCGGGTCATGGAGTGGCCGGTGGTGGTTTCGCCCAAAGGTACGCTGCCGCGACAGAACGCCGAAACCCTGCTGCAAAGCCAGGGCTGCAAAATTCCGTCTGGCTGCATCGAGACGCTGTCGGCTTCCCTGTCGCGCCAGCTCACCGTCGATTACGACTACGTCTGGTTTGTCCCCTCCGGCGCGGTCAAAGACGACCTGCGCCGTGGGCTGCTGGCCGCGCTGCCGGTGCCCACCCAGGGCGCGGGCGAACCGATAGGTATTCTCACCCGAGTGGACGCCACGCTCACCGCGGGAACACAAACCCTGCTGAGCGCCATTCGTAAATCGATGCCCGTCTGATCGCCCTCTCCCCGACAGTTACCCGCGTCGGGGAGATCTGACCGCCTGATTTCCTTTTCGCACCCACCATATTCACCACAATAATCAATTAGTGCGAAATCATTCATTAACAATTGCGTAAATTTCTTTAACAGATCTATCATAGCCACGATTTCACCAAATGGTTCACTCGAAATCAATAACAGTAAAAAACCTGCTTTTATGAAGGTCAACATCGCTTCATTCAAAAGCCTTTACTTGAGAAATTGATTCATCTGGTTCACGCCTGTTCAGGGGTGGTTAAGGAGAAAAAATGGCAACTGGCAACGCGCCGCGAGGATTCCCCCGGGTCCTGCAGTGGCTTCTCGCCGGGCTGATGCTGATCATCGGCCTGGCTATCGGTATTCTTGGTGCAAAGCTCGCCTCCGTTGGCGGGACCTTCTATTTTGCGATTATGGGCCTGGTGATGGTTATCGCCGCGGTGCTCATTTTCCGCAGCCGTCGCGGCGGTATCATACTGTACGCGATAGCGTTTATCGCCTCGATCGTCTGGGCCATTAGCGATGCCGGCTGGACCTACTGGCCGCTGTTCTCGCGCCTGTTCGCGCTCGGCGTACTGGCCTTCCTTGCCGCGCTGGTCTGGCCGTTTCTGTCCCGGGAGCCGGCGAAAAAAGGGCCGGCGTTTGGCCTGGCAGCGGTGCTGGCGGTGGTACTGTTGGTCAGTTTCGGCTGGATGTTTAAATCCCAGCCGCTGGTCAGCGCCAGCGAGGCGGTGCCGGTTAAACCGGTCGCCGCGGGCGAGCAGCAGAAAAACTGGGCGCACTGGGGCAACACCACCCACGGCGACCGTTTCGCCGCCCTCGACCAGATTAACAAACAGAACGTTGACCAGCTGCAGGTTGCCTGGGTCGCCCACACCGGGGATATCCCGCAGAGCAACGGCTCCGGCGCGGAAGACCAGAATACGCCGCTGCAAATTGGCGATACGCTTTACGTCTGTACGCCCTACAGCAAGGTGCTGGCGCTGGATGTCGATAGCGGTAAAGAGAAATGGCGCTATGATTCAAAAGCCACCGCGCCGAACTGGCAGCGCTGCCGCGGCTTAGGCTATTACGAAGAGAGCCAGGCCCAGGCTTCCCCTGCCGCCGACGCGCAGCCGGCCGCCTGCTCCCGCCGCCTGTTCCTGCCAACCACCGACGCCCGTCTGATCGCTATTGATGCAGATAACGGTAAACTGTGCGACGCCTTCGGCGACCACGGTATTGTGGACCTGAGCGTTGGCATGGGGGAAATCAAAGCGGGTTACTACCAGCAGACCTCCACGCCGCTGGTGGCGGGTAACGTGGTCGTGGTTGGCGGTCGCGTGGCGGATAACTTCTCCACCGGCGAGCCCCCGGGCGTCGTTCGCGCCTATGATGTTCATACCGGCAAACTGGCGTGGGCATGGGATCCGGGCAACCCGAACCTGACCGGCGAACCGCCGGCCGGACAGACCTACACCCGCGGTACGCCGAACGTCTGGTCGGCCATGTCCTATGACGCGAAGCTGAATCTGATTTATCTGCCGACCGGTAACGCAACGCCGGACTTCTTTGGCGGCGAACGTACCGCGCTGGACGATAAATACAGTTCCTCCATCGTGGCCGTTGACGCCACGACCGGCCAGGTACGCTGGCATTATCAGACCACCCATCACGATCTCTGGGATTTCGACCTGCCTTCCCAGCCGCTGCTGTACGATCTGCCTGACGGTAAAGGCGGCACCACGCCGGTGCTGGTGCAAACCAGCAAGCAGGGCATGATCTTTATGCTGAACCGCGCCACCGGTGAACCGGTCGCCAAGGTTGAGGAACGTCCAGTCCCGGCGGGCAACGTCAAGGGCGAGCGCTACTCGCCGACCCAGCCCTACTCCGTCGGCATGCCAATGATCGGCAACGAGACGCTGACCGAGTCGGATATGTGGGGCGCGACGCCTGTCGACCTGCTGCTGTGCCGCATCCAGTTTAAAGAGATGCGTCACCAGGGCGTCTTCACCCCGCCGGGCGAGGATCGTTCGCTGCAGTATCCCGGCTCGCTGGGCGGGATGAACTGGGGCAGCGTGTCGGTTGACCCGAACAACAGCCTGATGTTCGTCAATGATATGCGCCTTGGCCTCGCCAACTATATGGTGCCGCGCGCCAAAGTGGCGAAGGACGCCAGCGGTATCGAAATGGGGATTGTGCCGATGGAGGGCACGCCGTTCGGCGCCATGCGCGAACGTTTCCTGTCGCCGCTGGGCATTCCGTGCCAGAAACCACCGTTCGGCACTATGTCAGCGGTTGATTTGAAAACCGGCAAACTGGTGTGGCAGGTTCCGGTGGGCACCGTTGAGGACACCGGCCCGCTGGGGATCCGCATGCATATGCCAATCCCTATCGGTATGCCGACGCTGGGCGCCTCGTTATCAACCCAGTCCGGCCTGCTGTTCTTCGCGGGCACCCAGGACTTCTACCTGCGCGCGTTTGATACCGCCAACGGGAAAGAGATCTGGAAATCGCGTCTGCCGGTCGGCAGTCAGTCCGGCCCGATGACCTACGTATCGCCGAAAACCGGCAAGCAGTACATCATCATCAACGCGGGCGGCGCTCGCCAGTCGCCGGACCGCGGCGATTATATTATCGCCTACGCGCTTCCGCAGCAGAAGTAACCGCCAGGGCCCCAAACGGGGCCCTTTTTGCGGCCCGGGAACCGCCCGGTGGCGGCTGGCGCGAAAGCAAAATCATCTTCAGCCCCCCTAAGCAATCCATTTTCATTCAGCTATGTTACTATTGCGAATGGTTATCAATAATAACAACTGAACAAGGATAATGGATGAAAAGTTCACCCTGCCGCCTGCTCGCAGGCACCTTTATGTTAGCCGCCGCCTCGGCTCAGGCGTTAAAAGCCCCGGAAGTGGACCTGCGCGATCCGACGATTTGGGAAGAGAAAGCGGCGTCTCCGCTCACCGCCAACCCACAGCCCTGCGAGGTGTTCAGCGGGCCGCACTGCGCGGTGTGGGAAGATGAGAAATCGGATATTCAACGTGAACGGGAGCGGCGGGAACAGCGGCGATGGCAGAATGGTTATGAAAACCTGCGGCGGGAGTAATCCCTCTTAAATGATAACCCGGGCATGCCCGGGTTATTTTTCACCAGGAAAATCAATTCTCGCCGAAATGAATGACGGTACGAATGGATTTACCTTCATGCATCAGATCAAACGCTTCGTTGATTTGATCCAGCGGCATACGGTGGGTAATAAACGGATCGAGGCGAATTTTCCCCGCCATCGCCTCTTCAACCATTCCCGGCAACTGGGTACGCCCTTTCACGCCGCCGAACGCGGAGCCGCGCCAGACGCGCCCGGTGACCAGCTGGAATGGGCGGGTTTTAATCTCCTGGCCCGCGCCGGCAACGCCGATGATGACGCTTTCGCCCCAGCCTTTGTGGCAGCACTCCAGCGCCGCGCGCATCACGTTGACGTTACCGATACACTCGAAGCTAAAGTCGACGCCGCCGTCGGTGAGTTCAACAATCACATCCTGAACCGGCTTATCGTAATCATTCGGGTTGATAAAGTCGGTCGCGCCCATCTCTTTCGCGAGAGTGAATTTTTCCGGGTTGGTATCCACCGCCAGAATGCGCCCGGCTTTCGCCTGTACCGCGCCCTGGATCACCGCCAGGCCGATCCCGCCGAGGCCGAAGACGGCGACGGTATCGCCCTCTTTTACTTTCGCCGTATTGTGCACCGCGCCGATACCGGTAGTGACGCCGCAGCCCAGCAGGCAGACTTTATCCAGCGGCGCCTGCGGGTTAACTTTTGCCAGCGAAATTTCGGCCACTACGGTGTATTCGCTGAAGGTGCTGGTCCCCATATAGTGATAAATCGGTTCACCGTTGTAGGAGAAACGGGTGGTGCCGTCCGGCATCAGGCCTTTACCCTGAGTGGCGCGCACCGCCTGGCAGAGGTTAGTTTTGCCGGATTTACAGAACTTACACTCGCGGCATTCGGCGGTATATAGAGGAATAACGTGGTCGCCCGGCTGCAGGCTGGTCACGCCTTCCCCCACTTCGACGACAATCCCGCCGCCTTCATGGCCCAGTACCGCCGGGAAAACGCCTTCCGGATCGTCGCCTGAGAGGGTAAAGGCATCGGTGTGGCATACGCCGGTATGGGTGATTTTGACCAGCACTTCGCCTTTTTTCGGCGGCGCGACGTCAATCTCAACGATTGAAAGCGGCTGGCCTGGGCCAAACGCGACGGCTGCACGTGATTTCATATCTCTCTTCCTCGTGGTGATTTTATTTTAAATAGGACCGTAGCAGATGCCCGACTTCCGCCATTCTGGCGGCGCGCTGGTCTGGCGTCGTTTCGCCGCTGACCAGTTCATCCTGCAGATGAATTTCAACCATCTCTCCCATCAGGCCGTTGGCGGCGCCGCGAATTGAGGCGATTTGTTGCAGAATGGTCATACAGGGTTCGCCGGATTCCAGCGCCCGCTCGAGCGCTTCAACCTGGCCACGGATGCGCCTTACCCGACTGAGGGCACGCTTTTTATCTTCAGGTGAATGTGGCATGGTGACGCCCTCCATATCATATAGGGGGGTATACTATATTTATTGTTGCCATGAGGCAAATGGCTTCGCTGCTTTAACCGTAGCATAGCGGCGAGAATTTGCGCTTAGCGGAAGTTGAGGCCCCCCGAAGAATGAGACAAAAAAACCCGCCGAAGCGGGTTTATCGAGGTTTAGCGCCTGCGCGGCATCATCCTCAGCAGCGTGTTATCTTTCCAGAAGTAGTGGTGCAACAGCGCCGCCAGCGCGTGCAGGCCAATGATAAAGTAGCCGGTATTGGCCAGCAGCTCGTGCCACGCTTTCAGGGTATCCACCAGCTCAAAATTGCTTTCCGCCGCGTGCGGCATGGTCAGGCCAAACGCGAACCACGGGTTACCGCGGTAGTACATCATGACCATGCCGATGGCCGGCAGCGCGATAAACAGCAGATAGATAACCAGATGCCCCAGATGCGCGAAGCCGGTCATCATCGGCGACGGCTTAGGCACAATTGGCGGCGCCGGGGATTTGAGACGCACCAACAGGCGCACCACCATCAGAACAAAAATAGAAATCCCGCAGGAGACGTGAATCATATTGATGACGGGCCGCGCGCTGCGGGGAAAAAAGCCCCGCAGCTCCATCGCCGCGTAAGCGCCTATCACTAAAAGAAACACCAGCCAGTGGATACCAATTTGCAGGCCAGAATATTTATCGCGCATGAGAAACCCTTAATAAAACGGTGATATCGCCAACATAAACACCTTTTATTAAAAATTCATTAACTTTTACGTACTTATAAAAAAACAATTGTCGGTTTCACGCATTTAATGCAAAAGCGGCGAGTTATCCCCGGCGCAGGAATACGGGGAACGTATACCTCGGCCTTGACGCTGTATATAATCACAGTACAATACTTCCTGCTATTATCATCAACGGGATAAAAAATGTTCGTAGAGCTGATTTATGACAAGAGAAATTTCGAAGGATTGGCCGGCGCTAAAGAGATCATTCTTAATGAACTGACGAAGCGAGTGCATCGCATTTTTCCCGATGCCGACGTCCGCGTTAAGCCGATGATGACCCTGGCTTCCATCAATACTGACGCCAGCAAGCACGAGAAGGAGCAGATCAGCCGCGCCGTGCAGGAGATGTTCGAAGAAGCCGATATGTGGATGCAGGAAGATTAACGGGCGAGTGTTGAGGAAACGATGAACACTTTCAGCATAATAGCCATCCCCCTCTTTGCCGCAGCGGTGGTAATGTTGACGTTGGGGGCGACCCGGAAAAACCGTGCGTGCGCTATCGTCGGCGGCGTTTTGATGGCCGCGACCGTGGTTAACGCGGTGACCGGCATGGCGCTACAGGGCGGGTAACAGAATGAGCTTTGTCTGGTACATGGCGCTGATATGCATTGTGATAGCGTATCTTATGATGACCTTCCTCCCCGTTTAATCCCGGGTTTTCGCCTACCCGGGCTTCTTCAACCGGCGGGATCATACCCCCTTGCGCACCAGCGTTGCCGCCTGCATAAAAATCTCGTCCTCGATGCCATCCCCCTTCTGTCTACCCAGTCTCACCAGTTCTTCAACAATGCTTTCCCGGTTAATTGGCTTCTGGCCAGAGACCAGGCCAATAACCGCCGCGCCAATGGCAAGACCAATCAGCCCCGTTTGCTCTTCTTTGTTCTTCATCGTTCCGCTCCGTTATGCCCGAAAAAAGTTTAGCAGCCGCATCAGCGACTGCAACCCGGGCCTCCACGGGGGTTGATACCCGCGGAATCGTCTTCAAAAGCAGTACGGATTCCGGGTCAGGCAAAGCCTGTCCCCGGCTCGTTTGCCCGTTGAGGAACGCTAAAAAGTGTGAAGTTGATCAAAAACAACAAAATGACGGGCCGAGAGGCGTATTGGTATTACGTCCGCGCCGGGGGCAGCCCGGCGCGAGAAGCGATTGTTACCACCCGATGATTAAAAGGAGAAATCAGCATGATCACTTACGATCGTAACCGCAATCCTATTACTAACGGCAGCCAGGTGATGATTAACGGGACGGGTAAAACCGGTAAAATTATCGCTATCCACGCGACGGGCTTAACGCCAGCCCAGCTGCGCCGTAATAAGACAGTCGAAGTGGAAGGGACGGAAGGTAAGTTCGAGCCCGTTGAACTGATCCGCCTTGGTCTCCACTAAGGAAGCGCAAGCCGCCGCGGCATCAGCCAGACGCCGAATATCGGCTGGCGACGCCGGGCGGTTCCCTACCGGCGCTCGGCGCCATGGCTGGTCTTCGCCTGATACATGCGCCGGTCCGCCACCGCAACGATCTCATTGAGGCTATGATGCGTTGCAGGGGCGTATTCAACGCAGCCCCAGGAAAAGGCCAGCTGCCACGGATTGCCCGCCTGTTGATTATACTCAGCAACGTTATTGCTTAGCTGCGCCATCGCGATGCCCGCCGCCTGCTGGGCAGTATTAGCAAGCAGGATAATAAACTCATCTCCGCCCTGCCTGGCAATGATATCCGACTCCCGGAAGGTGGCTTTCATCAAATCAGCCATCGCCGTCAGGGCTTTATCCCCCTGTTCATGACCCCAGGTATCGTTAATCAGCTTAAAGCGATCGAGATCGATAAATACGAGGCTCGCCGGTTCATTGCGCCGCCTGGCCGTCAGCAGCGCGTACTCCGCTAACGACATAAAACCCCGGCGGTTGAACAGCCCCGTCAGCTCATCGGCGGTCGCCGCGTCGAGCACCTTGAATTCATCTTCAACGATGGCGGCCAGGTCGCTTAATATTTGTATCTCATGCACGGAAAAGGCGCGCGGCTTGTGGTCCATCAGGCAGAACGCGCCGACCGTCGCGCCGTCAGGCAGCTGTACCGGGTATCCGGCATAAAAGCGGATAAAAGGCGCTTCCGTGACCAGCGGGTTATCGTGAAAGCGCAGATCCTGCTGCAGGTCATTAACGATTAAAGGGTCGGTCTGCAGAATAGTATGCGCGCAGAACGTGATATCCCTCGGCAGGGTATCGACTTCAAGTCCGGCGCAGGATTTAACATGCAGGGTATTTTCTCCCACGAGGCTAACCGACGCCACCGGCAGATCGTAGAGCGTACGCGCAAGCCGGGTCAGGCGATCGAAACGCTCTTCTTTTCCGCTATTAAGTAATCCGGATGCCCGCAGCGATTGCAGGCGACGCAGTTCATCGGGATGGAGTCCGGCTAATTTCAATTTTTCTCTCTTACGTTATCAGGATAGATGACGCTGCGCTTACCATTGAAGCGCACATCAGGCTGTTAACAGACGATTCACATTTGTTGTCTCATGAGTTAAGCATATATCGCTGACTCGTCAAACGAGACATCAGGTTCGTTCCGTCGCGGCCCACTCCCTCAGCCTCTCTTTCAGCCACTGGCTCGCGCCGCGCTGCCCGCTCCGCTTGTGGGAATAGATTTTCACTTCAAACGGCGGAACCTCAAACGGTAATTCAAAGACCTTCAGCGTCGCCGCGTCAGTCATTTTTGCCGCGGCAGAGCGCGGTATCGCCATAAGCAGTTCACTTTGCGCAATAATAGCTGGCGCGCTCAGCATAGAGGGGGTTTTGATGGTGATATGCCGCGAGAAGCCCATTTTCGCAAGCTGCACGTCGAGAACGCCCTGGCTTTCATTCCACGGGGTGACTACCAGATGCCGTGCTGCCAGGTAGTCCGCCAGCGTGAGCCGGGATCGCCTGGCGCTGCTTATCGCAACATAATCATCTTTCAGCCAGCAAATCTCATCCAGCTCCGGATGCTCTGCTTCATCCAGCGCGCTAAATCCCAGCGCTAAATCCACCTCGCCGGCCAGCAGTTCCGTCAGCGCCGGGCTGTGCGGCAGATAGCGCAGTTCGAAACGCAGGCCTGGCGCCTGCTGCTGTAGCCTGGGCATCAGCGTCGGGAAAACGCACTGCGCGGTGAAGTCCGTGATCGCTATCTGTAGGCAGTCGGTACTGGCTGAGGCCACAAACTTCGGCTGCGGAGTAAGCTCCTGATCTAAAAACTTGAGCGCCGAAGCGATGGAAGGCGCGAGCTGGGTGGCGTAAACGCTGGGGCACATACGATGACCTTCGCGATAGAAAAGCGGGTCGTTGAGCGCGGCGCGCAGTCTGGATAGCGCGTGGCTTAACGCTGATGTGCTCATCGCCAGCTCTTCCGCCGCCAGGCGGACCGAACGATAGCGGTAGACCGCCTCAAATACCGGCAGCAGATTCAAATCAAGACGGCGAAGCGCAGGATGCATAATATTCATCATTGGGTGATTTCATTGCACTTAATTCTTCTAACCTTAACGTTTATGCTTGGCGGTATCAAACTCACGATGGCACAACAGGTACTCCAATGAATATGACCATTCGTCAGGCCCGCCCGGCGGACGCAAAAGCAATTTATGACATGATTTACGAGCTTGCGGTTTATGAAAAAGCGCCGGAGCAGGTGGTCACCACGGTAGATGAAATCCAGGCATCGCTTTTCGCCCGCGACAGCAAAACGGAAGCGCTAATCTGCGAGATTGACAATAAGGTTGCCGGGTACGCGGTGTTCTTCACCAGCTATTCCACCTGGCTCGGTCGAAACGGCATCTATATGGAAGATCTGTACGTCACTCCCGAATTTCGCGGCCGCGGCGCTGGAAAAGCGCTATTGCGAACCATCGCTCAGCTGGCGGTAAAAAGAGAGTGCGGTCGCCTGGAGTGGAGCGTGCTCGACTGGAACCAGCCGGCCATTGATTTTTATCTGAGCATTGGCGCCGTTGCGCAAAGTGAGTGGGTTCGCTATCGCCTTGACGGCGCCGCGCTTGCCGCTTTTGCTGAACGGGGCGGGAACGCCGAATAATCGGCCACCCGGCGGGCCCTTCCAGGGCCCACCTTTTCAATCCCTTGCCAATATGCCCGCGGCGTATAAAGCTGAAACAAAAAATTATTAACCCTTAACGCCCCGCCCACAACCCGCCGAATTTATTCACTTTTCCGTACGCGTTTTTATCAGCATTTAACGGTGCCGGAAAAATCGTTGGTTGCCCTATTCCGCCAGCTGAACTAAGCCTGGAGAAGTTTTCACCTGACAGTTCAACTGACCTGGAGATTCTTCATGAGTAAACTCGGGATTAATGGATTTGGGCGTATTGGACGTTTAGTACTGCGCCGATTACTGGAGGTTAATAGTCCTTTAGAGGTCGTCGCCATCAACGACCTCACCTCCCCTAAGGTACTGGCCTACCTGCTTAAGCATGATTCTAACTACGGACCTTTCCCGTGGAGCGTCGATTTTACTGAAGATGCGCTTATCGTTGACGGCAAAAAAATTACCGTTTATGCCGAAAAAGAGGCTCAGCATATTCCGTGGAAAGCAGTCGGTGCCGAGCTGATTGTCGAGTGTACGGGTTTTTATACCTCCGCGGAAAAAGCGCAAGCTCATCTGATCGCCGGCGCTAAAAAAGTGCTTATCTCCGCGCCCGCTGGCGATATGAAAACCATTGTCTATAACGTTAACGACGACACGCTGGAGGCAAGCGATACGATTATTTCCGTGGCCTCCTGCACCACCAACTGCCTGGCGCCGATGGCGAAAGTGCTGAATGACGCCTTTGGTATTAAGGTGGGGACCATGACCACGATTCACGCCTATACCGGTACGCAATCGCTGGTTGACGGCCCCCGCGGCAAAGATCTACGCGCTTCCCGCGCGGCGGCGGAAAATATCATTCCGCATACAACCGGGGCGGCGAAAGCCATCGGGCTGGTTATTCCAGCGCTTAGCGGCAAGCTGAAGGGCCACGCCCAGCGCGTACCGACGAAAACCGGGTCGGTGACTGAGCTGGTGTCGGTGCTGGAGAAAAAGGTCTCCGCTGAAGAAGTCAATCAGGCGATGAAAAACGCGGCGACGAACAACGAATCATTCGGTTACACCGAAGAGGAGATCGTCTCGTCGGACGTGATTGGCAGCCATTTCGGTTCCATTTATGACGCCACGCAGCTGGAGATTGCCGAGGTTGGCGATCTCCAGCTGGTGAAAACCGTCTCCTGGTACGATAACGAGTATGGCTTCGTTACCCAGCTTATCCGCGTGCTGGATAAGTTCGCCAAATAAACCCCGGGGGCGGCGCAACGCGCCTTGCCCGGGCTACAGGTACGTGCGGCCTGCGTTTGGGTAGCCCGGGTAAGGCGTCAGCCGCGACCCGGGAGGCGGTCTGCGGGCTGGGTAGCCCGGACAGATGCGCAGCATCGCCTCCGGGAAGCCCACCGGTTCTCTGCTGACTCAGGCCTGCAGATAGACCACCTGGGTTTGCAGATACTCATTCAGACCATGACGCCCGTCGGCGCCGCCGATGCCCGATTTACGCCATCCGGCATGGAAACCCTGCATCGCTTCGAAATTCTCGCGGTTAATATAGGTTTCACCAAACTTCAACCCTTTGATCGCCTTCATCGCGACGTTCAAATCGCGGGTATAGATTGACGACGTCAGCCCGTAATCGCTGTCGTTGGCCATCGCCAGCGCTTCTTCAAGGGTATCAAACGCCACCACCGGCAGCACCGGGCCGAACGTCTCTTCATGCACGATATCCATCTCCTGGCGCACGTCCAGCAGCAGCGTCGGCGGATAGAAATAGCCCTTACCCGTCACCGCTTTCCCACCCAGGACGACGCGCGCGCCCTGGGCCACCGCTTTCGCCACCTTCTGCTCCACGCGCTCCAGCGCGGCGGCGTTAATCAACGGTCCCATTGCGATATCGTCGCGAGACGCCGGATCGCCAAACTGCACCGCCTTCAGCGCTTCACCCAGACGGTTAACGAAGCGATCGTAAATGCCCTTTTGCACATAGACGCGCTCAACGCAGTTACACACCTGCCCGCTATTAATGACGCGAGAATCCACCACTGCCTTAACCGCCAGCTCAAGATCCGCATCGTCCATCACGATAGCGGGCGCTTTACCGCCCAGCTCCAGACACACTTTGGTGATGTTTTTCGCCGCCGCGGCCATAATCTTCTCGCCCGCGGCGACGCTGCCGGTCATGCTGACCATCGCCACTTTCGGATTGCTCGCCAGCTCCTGGCCCACGGTTTCGCCGCGCCCCAGCACCAGGTTAAAGACCCCTTTCGGCAGGCCGATATCATGGACGATTTGCGCAAAAGCGATGGCGTTATTCGGCGTAAATTCACTCGGTTTAATCACGATGGTATTACCGGTAATGAGCGCCGGCGCCAGCTTGCGGGCAATCAGGAAGAACGGAAAATTCCACGGCAGAATGCCGGTGGTCACGCCCAGCGCGCGCTTGAATACCAGAATATTTTCCCCCGGCCGGTCGCTCTGTACAATTTCACCTTCATAACGGCGCGCCCATTCGGCCATATAATCCAGATAATCGGCGGTAAAGGAGACCTCCACCGCGGCCAGCTGCTGTATTTTTCCGCCCTCGGCGACGATCAGCGCGGCGATCTCCTCGGCCCGCTCGCGGATACCGGCAGCGATTTTGCGCAGCCACCCCGCTCGCTCAATCGCCGGCAGGGCTTCCCAGCCCGGCTGCGCGCGCTCAGCGGCCAGAATCGCGCGCCGGGCATCTTCCGCGCTGCCGTCGGGAATACGCGAAAGCAGCGCTTCCGTCGCCGGATTGATCACATCAATCCATGCATCACCGCGGCCGGGTTCAAACTGGCCGTCAATATACATAGGGTGTTGAACGGGTGCTGTCATGGTCTGCTCCTCAGGATTATTGTTTTTAACAGGTGAACTAGATGTTAAAAATTATCGTCCATCAGGCAAAGGGACAGCATGAGCGCTTGTTTTTGTGAGATATTTCATAAAAACAGAGCAACCCGGGGCGTAAAAATCACAATTCAATAACAGATGATGCCCGTTTGCGATATCGCCAACGCAAACGGGCAAGATGAGAGTTACCGGCTAATAGGTCCTGCGTTCGAAGGGGAAACGCGGGCTGGCTATCATGGCATGCCGCGCCATCTTCTAAGCCAGCTGACGCGCGCTTAGCGCATCGGAGAGCAGGCGGTCGTCGCGCAGCGTCTGCCACGCCTGAGCGATGTACGGCGGAATATCCACATGAGCGATAAATCCCTTACCCTGGGGGCCGTAGCCCTGCGGGTTATCCGCCAGCCGCGGCAGTTCACCGAGGATCAGCGCCAGATAGCGCCCCACCGGCCACAGACCCGCCTCTTTCCCGCTGAACGTGACGCCGTCACGCCCGTTACACAACACCGGTGAACAGCCCGGCGCGCTGTACCACGTCGGCGCACGCGGGTCGTCTTGCCAGACGCGGGCAAATGTCGCCATCGTTCGCCGCTGCATGGTCGGATCCTGAACCACCACCCCCGCACGGTGCGCAATGCCGTTGTGCTCCAGCATCTGCCGGGTAAAGCGCGCGTTCTCGCCGCAGTTGGTGGAGCGGTCTTCCACCACGATTCGTTGGCGCGGAATCGCCCAGAACTGATGGGCAATGTCGGCCAGAATATGCGCCTCGGCGCGATCGTCTACCGGAATGGTGCGATAGCGCGGGTCATTCAGCACCGACTGGTATAAAAACGAGGTGGAGTGGCCGATACCGCCGCTGATCAGCAGAGGAACGGCGTGATGCGCCGCCAGCCGGCAGGCGAAATCAATGGTCGGGATCACCGCATTGCCTGCCAGCACCACCAGCTCTATTTGCGGATCCTGCGGTAAATCATCCTGCGCCAGCCAGGCCCCCAGCTGGTTCGCCGCGGCCAGTACCGCCTCCGGCAGCGATGGAAAATGCTCTGACATGTTCTCTCCTTTTAGCGTTCTTAGCCTGACATTACCGGCCACCATCTTAGACGGTACAGCGTACTTTGGGGTAATAAAGTGCGAACAGAACACCCACGCCTGTTAAGCAACAAAGTCAACACATATACATAGCGTTTTATTCACTTTTTGAAGAGGGTCAAGATTCTGATAAATAGAGATAAAGGGTCACAACTACGGCTTTAATGCACAAAGATGCATATTCATCCATTGATGACCTTGTTTTCCGTTTTTTTATTCATAAAAAGCCGAACCCCAGCCGCAACGACAGCATATTCTGCATTTTTGCCAAATACCGTCCCATTAAATTGGTGATAACATTCTCGTTACAGAGTTTATAGCTGTACCTTTCCACGGTTAACAAAATAATTATCACTGCGAAACAGGACTCTTATGGAAAAGTTATCTTACGCTTCTGAAAGTAGTACATCTCCATGGACCACCTACCTGCGTCAAATCGATCGCGTTGCGCCCTATCTCGGCGATCTCGCCTACTGGATCGAAACCCTGCGCCATCCGAAACGCGCGCTGATCGTTGATATTCCGGTACAAATGGATGATGGCACTATCCGCCACTTCGAAGGCTACCGCGTCCAGCACAACCTCTCGCGTGGACCGGGTAAAGGCGGCGTGCGCTACCATCCGGATGTCGATTTGAATGAAGTGATGGCGCTTTCAGCCTGGATGACCATCAAGTGTGCGGCAGTCAATATTCCCTACGGCGGCGCCAAGGGCGGTATCCGCGTCGACCCGTTCTCACTATCAGAGGGTGAACTGGAACGTTTGACCCGTCGTTATACCAGCGAGATCGGCATTATCATCGGGCCGCAAAAAGATATTCCGGCGCCGGACGTTGGTACCAACGGTAAAGTGATGGCCTGGATGATGGATACTTACTCCATGAACCACGGCACCACCATCACCGGCGTGGTTACCGGCAAGCCTATTCACCTCGGCGGTTCGCTGGGCCGTGAAAAAGCCACCGGCCGCGGCGTATTCGTCACCGGTCGCGAAGTGGCTCGCCGCAGCGGTATCGAAATCGAGGGTGCCAAAGTCGCGCTGCAGGGTTTTGGTAACGTGGGCAGCGAAGCGGCCCGCCTGTTCGCAGGCGTCGGCGCGCGGATTGTGGTGATTCAGGACCACACCGCCACGCTGTATAACGAGGGCGGCATTGATATGGCCGCGCTGACCGCATGGCAGGCGGAGAACAAGCAAATTGCCGGCTTCCCGGGCGCCCGCGAAATTGACAAAGAAGCGTTCTGGACGACGCCGATGGATATTCTGATCCCGGCGGCGCTGGAAGGTCAGATTACGCGCGAGCGCGCGGAAACCCTCAGCTGCAAACTGGTGCTTGAAGGCGCTAACGGCCCGACCTATCCGGAAGCGGACGACGTGCTGGCCGAGCGCGGCATCGTGGTGGTGCCGGACGTTATTTGTAATGCCGGCGGCGTCACCGTGAGCTACTTCGAATGGGTGCAGGATATGGCCAGCTTCTTCTGGAGCGAAGAAGAGATCAACGCCAAAATGGACCGTATCATGACCGATGCGATCGTTCACGTTTACGAAAAAGCGGTGGAAAAAGCGTGCTCTTTGCGTACCGCCGCCTATATCGTGGCCTGTGAGCGAATTCTGATGGCGCGTAAAGATCGCGGTATTTATCCGGGATAAAATCCCCCTTCTCAGCCCGGTTAATGCCGGGCTGAGACCAGAACTCTCTTCCCCCTCCCAAAGCTTCTTCCACAATAAACGCACATACCGTTAACCTGTTTTTATCAATCAGGCTTGAATTCTCGTTCTGGTCAGGCAAAAATCATTAGAGCTCTAACGATATTGCAGACTGACCTATGGATAACCGACAGCTTAACTTTTCCCATCTTTTATATCTGACCGCCCACCACTGGCGCCTGGCGGTCAACCGTCGGCTCAAGGACCTTGGCATGAGCCAGGCCAGCTGGGTCGCCGTTTCCGCCATCGCGCGTAACGAAAAGCCGCTATCGCAAAGCGAGCTGGCCCAGGAGCTCGGCGTCGAAAGCGCAACCCTCGTACCGCTGCTCAACCGGCTGGTCGATCTCGGTCTGGTCGAGCGGGTGAAAACCGAACGCGACAAGCGTAAACGACTGCTGATCGCTACCGCCAAAGGCCTTGAGGTGTATCAGCAGGTGAAAACGGTGGCCGATGATTTGCGGGAGGAGATCCTTACCGCCATTACCCCCGAAGAGCAGCGGCAGACGCAGCGGGTACTGGAGAAGCTGCTGCGCGAGGTTGAGAAAAAATAATGCCGCGTCGTCACGCTAATCCCTATGTTCCTCACGACTGGGCCCCGCACGAAAAACCGGCGATCCTCGGCTCGCCGTCGACCCCCATCCACAGTACGCCAAAACGTATTGCCTACGGGATCGTCGGGCTGCTGGTCTGCCTGACGGGCGCGCTCGGCAACGCGGTGGTGACCGCCAATCTTCAGCTGTTGCAGGGTACCTTTGCCGCCTGGTCAACCGAGATTGCCTGGCTCCCGGCGGTCTACGTGATGACCAACGTCTCCATCAACCTGCTGCTGGTGAAGTTTCGCCAGCAGTTCGGCCTGCGCGCTTTTACCGAGGGTTTTCTCGTTCTCTACGTGCTGGTGACCTTTTTCCACCTGTTCGTCAACGACCTCAGTTCAGCGCTGATGGTGCGCGCCGCCCACGGCATGGTAGCCGCAGCGCTAAGCTCGCTGGGGATTTATTATCAGGTACAGGCCTGGCCCGCCCGCCATCGGCTCAAAGCGCTGACCATCGGCATCACCGGTTCATCTCTGGCGATCCCGCTGGCGCGCCTGTTCTCAACCGAGCTGCTGCAAATCGACGAGTGGCGCGGGCTGTACTTCTTTGAGCTGGGGCTGGCGCTGGTGTCGCTGGCCTGCGTGATCGCCCTCAAGCTGCCGCCAAGCGATCGTAAAAAGGTGTTTGAGAAGAAAGACTTCATCACCTTCTTCCTGCTGGCGCCGGGGATGGCGCTGGTCACCGCGGTGCTGTCGCTGGGACGGCTGGACTGGTGGTTTGAAGCGCCGTGGATCGGCTGGGCGCTGGCGGGCGCGGTGGTGCTGATTGTCTCCGCGATTGCCTTTGAGCATAACCGCAGCAACCCGCTGCTCAATATCAAATGGCTCTCCAGCGGCAGTATTCTGCGCCTCGGGCTGATTATGCTGCTGATCCGCATCGTGCTGGCGGAGCAGAATACCGGCGTTATCGGCTGGCTGCAGTACGTGGGTTTGCAGAATGAACAGATGACCAACCTGGCATGGTCGATTTTCGCCGGGATCGTCTGCGGCATCGTCGCCAGCTGCCTGACGCTCAACCCGCAGCGCCTCTACTGGCCCACCGCCACGGCGCTGGCGTTGATTATGGTTGCCTCGCTGCTCGACAGCCAGTCGACGATCCTCACGCGACCGGAGCAGCTGATGTTCAGCCAGTTTCTGCTGGGCTTCGGCAGCGCCTTTTTCCTCGCCCCGGCGATGCTGGCGGGGATTGGCGGCGTCATTGCCGACCAGCGCAACCTGGTGAGCTTCTCGGTGCTGTTCGGCATGAGCCAGAATATCGGCGGCCTGCTGGGTTCCGCTATTCTCGGCACCTTTCAGACCTGGCGGGAGAAGTTTCACTCCAGCCAGCTCGCCGACCAGCTTACCACGCTCAATCCGCTGATTACCGAGCGTTTGCAGCAGTACAGCCAGATGTATCAAAGCCAGATTGGCGACAGCACGTTGCTCAACGTTCAGGCCACCACGCTGCTGCAAAACGCCGCCACCCTGCAGGCCAATATTCTCGCTTACAATGATACCTATCTGCTGACGGCGGCGATTTCAGCCGCCACGCTGGTATGGGTTTTCTGGCGCTTAATAAGATTACGTATTACCGCTCGTATCGCGCTGAAGCGCGCGACGGGAAGCAAATAAAAATTTTCACTCTGGAGTTATTATGAGTCAGCAGGATGCGGCCAAACAGCAGGCCAATACCCGAAATAATATTCGCATCGTCTCTATTTTTACCGCCGCCGCCATTGGCATCGTTGGCGTACTGGTTATTCTCTACGCCTGGCAGCTGCCGCCGTTTACCCGAGAAAGCCAGTTTACCGATAACGCCTACGTTCGCGGGCAAACCACGTTTATCAGCCCGCAGGTCAACGGTTATATCACCGAGGTTAAGGTCCAGGATTTTAATCAGGTAAAAGCCGGCGACGTGCTGTTTCAAATCGACGACCGCATCTATAAGCAGCGCGTCCATCAGGCGGAAGCTCAGCTGGCGATGAAAGAGGCGGCGCTGAAAAACAATCAGCAGCAGCGTAAAAGCGCCGAAGCGGTCATCACGCGTAACGAAGCGGCGCTGCAAAACGCCCGCGCGCAGAATCTGAAAACTCAGGCGGATTTAAAACGCGTTCAGGAGCTGACCGCCGACGGCTCGCTATCGATTCGCGAACGCGATTCCGCCCGCGCCAGCGCGGCGCAGGGCACCGCGGATATCGAGCAGGCCAAAGCAACGCTGGAGATGTCGCGCCAGGATTTGCAATCAACCATCGTTAATCGTGACTCGCTGCTCGCCGACGTCGCCAATGCGAAAGCCGCGCTGGAGCTGGCGCAGATAGACCTGCAAAACACCCGTATTATCGCGCCGACGGACGGTCAGCTTGGGCAAATCTCCGTTCGCCTTGGCGCATACGTGACCGCCGGGACGCATTTGACCTCGCTGGTGCCGCCGCAGCACTGGCTGATCGCTAACCTGAAAGAGACCCAGCTGGCCCAGGTGCGCGTCGGACAGCCGGTGACCTTTACCGTGGATGCGCTGAACAGCGAGAAATTCACCGGTACGGTGCAGAGCATCTCCCCGGCGACCGGCGTGGAGTTCAGCGCTATTTCGCCGGATAACGCCACCGGTAACTTTGTCAAAATCGCCCAGCGCATTCCGGTACGCATCGCCGTTGATGAGGGGCAGCAAAACGGCCAGCGCCTGCGGCCGGGCATGTCGGTGCAGGTTACCATCGATACCCGCGCGGAGGAGCAGCAATGATCCGTCCGCTCGCTCTCGCCGTTATGCTTGCGCTGGCCGGCTGCCAGTCCGCCGACGTTCAACGGGCCGCGCCCGGGCTGCAGATCCCCGCCGCCTGGCGGGCGGATGTCGGCCCCTCCAGCCCGGTTGAGGGCGTGTGGTGGCGCAACTTCCACGACAGTACGCTCAATCTCTACGTTGACCAGGCGCTGCGCTACAACAGCGACGTGCTGATAGCCCGCGAACGGGTCAACGAGTACCAGGCGCGGGCTTACGCCGCCGATAGCAGCCTGTTTCCCTCCCTTGACGCCGGATTGACCGGCACCCGCGCGCGGTCCCAGTCGGCCGCTACCGGCCTGCCTGTCCACAGTACGGTGTATAAAGGCGCGCTAACCGCCAGCTACGATGTTGATCTCTGGGGCGCAAACCGCAGCGCCGCCAGCGCGGCGCAAGCCAGCCTGGAGGCGCAAAAGGCGGCTGCCGCAGCGGCGAATCTGACCGTCGCCTCTTCGGTGGCGGCCGGCTATATCACCCTGCTCTCGCTGGATGAACAGCTGCGGGTGACGCAGCAAACGTTAAAATCGCGCGAAGATGCCTTCAAACTGGCGAAGCGCCAGTTTGAGACGGGCTATACCTCACGCCTGGAGCTGATGCAGGCGGACTCCGAACTGCGCTCCACGCGCGCGCAAATTCCGCCGCTGCGCCACCAAATCGCCCAGCAGGAAAATGCGCTCAGCCTTCTGCTCGGCGCCAATCCGGACGCCGTTAAGCGCAACGCGTTCGCGCAGCTGTCGCCGCTATCGCTACCTTCCCAGCTACCGTCAACCCTGCTCAACCGCCGACCGGATATCGTTCAGGCCCAGCGTCAGCTGGTGGCCGCCGACGCCACCCTGGCCTCATCACAGGCGCAGCTGCTGCCGTCCATTAACCTTACCGCCACCGGCAGCCTGCAGGATCGCACCCTGCCCGACCTGCTGGATAATCCGCTACGCTTATGGAGCCTCGGCGGCAGCATTCTGGCGCCGCTGCTCAACCGCCAGGCGCTGAATGCCCAGGTGGACGTTTCGATGGCCCAGCGCAATCAGGCGCTGTTTAGCTATGAGAAAACGGTACGCGGCGCGTTTAAAGAGGTGAATGACAGTCTCGATGCCATCGGCCGCTACGGCGAGCAGCTGGCGGAGCTGCAGGCGCAGGAGAAGGTGGCCCAGGAGACGCTGCGCATCGCGCAAAACCGCTATCGCAACGGCTACTCCTCCTATCTGGACGTGCTGGACGCCCAGCGCACGCTGTTTTCCACCCAGCTCAGCGTAGTACAGGTGAAAAACAACCTGCTGCTGGCGCAAGTTGATTTGTACCGGTCGCTGGGAGGCGGCTGGTCTGATTCATCAGGGATGTAATACGGGAAATCTGACATGCAACAACAGTGGTCGGCAGTAGATAATTATCTCGTGACAGCGTTAATCCCCACCGATCCGCTACTCAGCCAGGTTCTGGAGAATAACCAGCGCGCCGGGCTTCCGGCTATCGACGTTGCCGCTAATCAGGGGCAGTTTCTGGCCCTGCTGGTGCGCATGACGGGCGCCAGACGCATCCTCGAGATTGGCACGCTCGGCGGCTACAGCACCATCTGGATGGCCCGAGAATTGCCCGCCGATGGCGAATTACTTACCCTGGAGGCCGACGCACACCATGCCGCCGTCGCCCGCGAGAACCTGCGCCTGGCGGGCGTGGACGATCGCGTTGCGGTGCTGGAAGGCCCGGCGCTGACCAGCCTCGAAACGCTGGGAGAGCACCCGCCGTTCGATCTCATTTTTATCGATGCGGATAAGCCCAATAATCCCCACTATCTGCGCTGGGCGTTACGCTATTCCCGTCCGGGGACAGTGATTGTGGGCGATAACGTGGTGCGCGATGGCGAAGTGACGAATCCGGAGAGCGCAGATGATCGGGTGCAGGGTGTCAGAGCGTTTATCGACATGATGGGCAGCGACCCGCGACTGACGGTCACGGCCCTGCAAACCGTGGGCAGCAAAGGCTGGGATGGGTTCACCCTCGCGTGGGTGAACATATAATAGTTATACAATGATAGATGCAATTCCCTTTGCATCTATCAAAGATTAAAACACCCACAAACGTTTTTTCATTAATGCTTGCAACGCATGATTGAAGGTGGAGCCTGCAACATTTCTGCTCATAGTAATTGAGGTTGCTACTTGCGGATAAGGTGAAAATATTTTCATACCTCTATCAACCTTATATACAAAAGACTCAAAACATATATATCTTTCATGGGAGTTATCTCTAAATACCGCGTCATCACAAGATGATATACTTAATGATGCCACTATTTTTTTAATAGCTGCCTTTTGTAATAAACGTCTTGAATAATTCTCTATTTCCAGATGCATTTGCGAGTCCTTAACATCCCCAGCAGTAATAATATTAATATTGAATTTTTTATTTGCAATAGACAAAAGGTCAATGAATTTGTGTAAGCAAGTTAATTTTGACGCATTTTGATTTTGTATATCCTCGCATAAATTCTTACCGAAATACCTATCTATTATCGTTATTTTTTTTGAGTGTTTTGCGACTTTTAAAAATTGATCTCTCCATACATCTTCAATATTTTCACCGGGAAGAATCCCTTTATTAAGTAGGGATTTATTACGTTGAACAATTGGAGTTGATAAAAATGAGCTCACCTTTGCAATATCAATTACATTACTAATAAAGTCGACGCTTGCATTGATTCCAAATTTACCAAAACCGTTTGAAACAAGAACCAAATCAATTCCATTATCCAAGCATGATTTTTTTAATGCGGAAAACTCATCATGTTCATTAATTATCTTATAACCAGTTAACATATCACTAGTTAAATTTACCGTGAACGCTGCCTGCCATTTCTGAATATATTTCGGATGAATATACTGAATCCACTCTTTGTAATTCACAAGATTGGAATAAGGATAAACAAAACATCCTCTTTCAAACCAAAACTCTAAAAATGATATATTCAGAGCATGTGATACTTCGGATGTTATTTCATCACTTGATAAAAGCTCTTCATCAAAATGGAACTCAGTCAACATTTTTAAGCTCCAAAAATATCATTAAGCCTTTCATCAAAAAAGCCTTCTGGCCAATGGACGGTAAAATCTCCATCACTGTCTAGAGGCAACTCCATTATCTGAGAACCATCGCAATCCGGAATTACATAAAATACCTTAACCATACGATAATCAATCTTTTTTTCACGAATTCTTTTTTGTATTCTGAGCATTAAAGATTCACTATGGGTCTCTATAATCCACTGATTATTTTTACCATTAGGGTTCACTGAGTCGATAAATAAATCCGCAAGATGGGCTTGCAATCTTGGGTGCAAATGTATTTCAGGTTGTTCAACACATATTGTTGTATTTTTAGATGCAATAGCTTCTGTTATAATAGGCATAACCTGACCAATGCCAAATCCGACATCAGCAGGAGTTACCAAAGTATTTGATCTTTTGTCATTTAAAATGACAGAGATTACATCTCCTGTTGTTTCATTACCAAGGTTTTCAACATTTATATCATATGATATTTCAAAAGAATCTAACCACTTATTAATTTCAGTAATTACCTCTTCACCCGCTTCAAACAACTCCCCCCCTAAATTGGTTTCACCTTTAGTCTTAGAAACAATATCTTTTCCTGCTTGATAAAATCTTTTAGGATGCGTTCGCAAAGGGCCTAAGTATTTAACTTGATTAAATTCATATTTTATTTCCTCTGAAATGCGCTGAAGATAGCCATTAGGGATATTAACCATTACATTGCCACTTAGCATCAATGGAATAGCTATATCCTTCCTTACCTTATATACACCAGTCTCTAATGCCTCATATATAACTCTATTAATTGGCTCCAAATCCTTTCCAATGGCCTTATTATTCACCCTTGTAATAAACGAATAGAAAGACTTAAAAGTTTCATGATCGCCATAATATGTCTCATCTAGTGTTTTTGTGTAACCTGAAACTCCTTTTTTGATATTTAACTCTATTTTTTTATGCCTAGTCCCCGGGGTCTGCACAAAATAAGAAAATTTATTAAGGAAACTATCTCTAGTGCCAAAATCTTTAGAATAGCTATAACTCAGACCTACATTGCGTATATCTGTAACAGCAAAAACAGGATATTCTAAAAATTCATCATTATATTCTTTTGACGGCAGATTATTAACAAAAGAGAACTCTAATTGAATCTCTTTTGCTGGATCGTGCGAGTTAACAGCTGATAAATACCCCCCCAAATCTATGCAAGTACCACATGTAATGAGGCTAGCATTACTAGTAGAATTCAATAAAGTTTGTTTTAAAGCCAGAATTGATTGAATAATAGAACTTTTACCTGATGAATTCTGCCCAAATATCAAAGTTATTGGAGCAAACTCTATTTCTTGCTTACATGAGAATGCTTTAAAATTTTCAATCTTCAATTGTGTGAACATATTTGAATCCTTATTTTACTAATATAATCATTAATCTGCTCCATTGCCTGCAGTACCCGCTTGTCGGAAATCGGATACGGCGTGCCGAGCTGCTGGGCGAACAGGCTGACGCGCAGCTCTTCAATCATCCAGCGGATCTCCTGCACGTCGTCATCCTGACGGCGCTGAGGCGGCAGCTTATTCAGCCACTGCTGCCACGCCTGCTGGATGCTCTCCACTTTAAGCATCTGCGCGCGGTCGCGGTGCGGATCGATGGCCATTTTCTCCAGCCGTTTTTCAATCGCCTGCAGATAGCGCAGCGTGTCTCCAAGGCGGCGGAAGCCGTTACCGGTGACGAAACCGCGATACACCAGCCCGCTCATCTGCGATTTGATATCCGACAGCCCCAGCGCCATGGTCATATCCACGCGCCCTTTCAGGCGTTTGTTGACGTTAAAGACCGCGGTCAGGATCTGCTCGACCTGTTTGGCAATGTCCACTACCGTCTCGTTCAGCTCGGCGCGCACCTTTTCATGCAGCGCGGCAAAGCCCTCTTCGCTCCATACCGGGCCGCCCGCTTCGTCAATCAGCTTATCCACGCCGCAGGCGATGCAGTCATCGATCAGATCCAGCACTTTACCGTAGGGGTTGAAATAGAGCCCCAGCTTGGCTTTATTCGGCAGCTTTTCGTGCAGATACTTTATCGGCGACGGGATATTCAGCAGCAGCAGGCGGCGCAGGCCGCGCCACATCTCCTGCTGCTGCTCCAGCGGATTATCAAACAGCTTGATGGCCACGCTGTCGCGTTCGTCCACCAGCGCCGGCCAGGCCTTAACTTTGTAGTTGCCGCGCTTCTGCTCGTAGCTCTCCGGAAGCTGGCCAAAGCTCCAGATATGCAGCCCGCTCTGCTCGATACCGTCATCGGCGACCGCGGACAGCGTCTCCTGCACCTTACCTTTCAGCGCATCTTTCAGATCCTGCAGCGAACGCCCTTCCTGCAGCTTCTTGTTTTTCTCGTCCACCACCCGGAAAGTGATTTTCAGGTGATCGGGCACCTGATCCCATTGCCAGGCCTCGCGGTCGATAGTCACGCCGGTCATCCGCCGCAGCTCGCGCTCCAGTGAATCCAGCAGCGGCAGCTCCAGCGGCGTCGCGCGGCCGAGAAACGCTTCCGCGTAGTTTGGCGCCGGGACAAAATTGCGGCGCACCGGCTTCGGCAGCGATTTAATCAGGGCGATAACCAGCTCCCGGCGCAGCCCCGGGATCTGCCACTCAAACCCGGCCTCTTCCACCTGGTTGAGCAGCGGCAGCGGAATATGCACCGTCACGCCGTCGGCGTCGGCGCCCGGCTCGAACTGATAGGTCAGACGCAGCTTGAGGTTGCCCTGATGCCAGAAGTTCGGATAGTCGAGCTTGCTGACCTGCTCCGCGCCTTCCTTAATCAGCATGCTCTTTTCAAAGTTGAGCAGATCCGGCGTCTCGCGGCTGGCCTGCTTCCACCATTTATCAAAGTGGCGCGCGGAGATGACGTCATGGCTGATGCGCTGGTCGTAGAACTCAAACAGCGTTTCGTCATCGACGAGAATGTCGCGACGGCGCGATTTATGCTCCAGCTCTTCAATTTCGTTGCGCAGCTTCAGGTTTTCGCGGAAGAAAGCGTGGCGAGTCTGCCAGTCGCCCTCCACCAGCGCGTGACGAATAAACAGCTCGCGGCATAGCGCCGGGTCAATCTGGCTGTAGTTGACCTTGCGGGCAGCGACAATCGGCAGACCGTAAACGGTCACCTTCTCCGTCGCCATCACCGCGCCCTGCCCACGCTCCCAGTGGGGTTCGCTGTACGAGCGTTTGATCAGATGCTGCGCCACCGGCTCGACCCACTCCGGCTCAATGCGCGCGGCGATGCGCCCCCACAGGCGGCTGGTTTCCACCAGTTCGGCGACCATCGTCCATTTCGGCGGCTTTTTAAACAGCCCCGATCCGGGGAAGATGGAGAAGCGGGCGTTGCGCGCGCCGGTAAACTCCTGCTTGTCGGCGTCTTTCATACCGATGTGCGACAGCAGACCGGTCAGCAGCGCGGTATGAATTTCGCGATACTCCGCCGGCTCGCTATTGACCGGCAGGCCGAGCTCTTTGACCACCTGACGCAGCTGGGTGTAGATATCCTGCCACTCGCGCACGCGCAGGTAGTTGAGAAAATCAACCCGGCACTGGCGGCGGAACTGATTCGAGGAGAGCGCTTTTTGCTGCTCGCCCAGGTAGTTCCACAGGTTGACGAACGCCAGGAAGTCGGACTCTTTGTCGTGGAAGCGGCGGTGTTTCTCGTCGGACGCCTGCTGCTTGTCCATTGGCCGCTCGCGCGGATCCTGAATAGAGAGCGCCGAGGTGATAATCATCGCCTCGCGCACGCAGCCGTGTTTTTGCGCTTCCAGTACCATGCGCGCCAGACGCGGGTCCACCGGTAGCTGGCTCAGCTGGCGGCCCATCGGCGTCAGCTTATAGGCGGTCTGCTGTTCGTCAGTAGTAATCGCTCCCAGCTCTTCCAGCAGGCGCACGCCGTCCTGAATATTGCGTTTGTCCGGCGCTTCAACGAACGGGAACGCGGCAATATCGCCGAGCCCGAGCGCGGTCATTTGCAGAATAACCGACGCCAGGTTGGTGCGCAGAATCTCCGGGTCGGTAAACTCCGGACGCGACAGGAAGTCGTCTTCAGAATAAAGACGAATACAGATCCCTTCGGAGACGCGGCCGCAGCGGCCCTTACGCTGGTTAGCCGACGCCTGGGAAACCGGCTCAATCGGCAGGCGCTGTACTTTGGTCCGGAAGCTGTAGCGGCTGATACGCGCGGTACCTGGATCGATAACGTACTTGATGCCCGGCACGGTCAGCGAGGTTTCCGCGACGTTGGTGGCCAGCACGATCCGCCGCCCGCTGTGGGCCTGGAACACGCGATTCTGTTCGCTGTTGGACAGTCGCGCATACAGCGGCAGCACTTCGGTATGGCGCAGATTCAGCTTATTGAGCGCATCGGCGGTATCGCGAATTTCGCGCTCGCCGCTCATAAAAATGAGGATATCGCCGGGGCTTTCACGCCCGAGCTCATCAACGGCGTCGAAAATCGCCTGCAGCTGATCGCGCTCGGTGTCGTCGGCGTCTTCAACGATGGGTCGATAGCGCACTTCTACCGGGTAGGTGCGCCCGGACACTTCGATAATCGGCGCGTTGTTAAAGTGGCGCGAGAAGCGTTCCGGATCGATGGTCGCCGAGGTGATAATAATTTTCAGATCCGGGCGACGGGGCAGCAGTTCCCGCAAATAACCCAGCAGGAAGTCGATATTGAGGCTGCGTTCGTGCGCTTCATCGATGATGATGGTGTCATACTGCATCAGCAGCCGGTCCTGCTGGATTTCCGCCAGCAGAATACCGTCGGTCATCAGCTTAACCATGGTGTTATCGCTGACGTGGTCGCTAAAGCGAACTTTATAGCCGATGCAGCCGCCCGGCTCCGTTTGCAGCTCTTCGGCGATGCGGTTGGCGACGGTACGCGCGGCCAGGCGACGCGGCTGCGTATGGCCAATTAAGCCTTTAACGCCGCGCCCCAGCTCCATACAAATTTTTGGCAGCTGGGTGGTTTTCCCCGACCCGGTTTCCCCCGCCACAATCACCACCTGGTGATCGCGAACGGCTTCGAGAATCTCCTGTTTTTTCTGGCTAACCGGCAGGTTTTCCGGATAGGAAATCGCTGGCCGCGCGGCATCGCGCAGCAGGACTCTCCCTGCCGCCTGTTCAATTTCTTGCGCCATCTCCTGAAGAATGGCCTGTTGGGCATCAGGATTTTTAACCTTCTTCACGCCGTGCAGGCGACGGGCGAAGCGCGACCTATCGCGCAGCATCAGGCCATCAAGCCGTTCAAAGAGCGATGAGAAGGTTATTTTTTGTTGTTCTGTCATAGCGTTATCGGGCAGCGCACTGCCGGGAAAAATCTCTTTTGAAGTATTGCGTTAGAGTACCACATCCGCGCATTTCGTGCCTTGTTCAAAAAAACTGAATACAGAGTTCGATTTATTGCGCTTTCTCTGTGGCATGATTGTGAATAGAGTGTCAACAAGCACCAGGGCATCGGCCCGTCAATCACATTAAAAAAGGAAACACCCATGAGCAAAGTATTAGTTCTGAAATCCAGTATTCTGGCAGGGTACTCGCAATCTGGTCAGCTGTCCGACTATTTTGTTGAACAATGGCGTGAAAAGCACGCGGAAGACGTTATCACCGTGCGCGACCTGGCTGCAAACCCAATTCCGGTACTGGACGGCGAGCTGGTTGGCGCTCTGCGTCCGAGCGACGCGCCGCTGACGCCGCGTCAGCAGGAAGCGCTGGCGCTTTCTGACGAACTGATCGCTGAACTGCAGGCGAACGATGTGATTGTTATCGCGGCGCCGATGTACAACTTCAACATCCCGACCCAGCTGAAAAACTACTTCGACCTGGTGGCGCGCGCTGGCGTGACCTTCCGCTACACCGAGAAAGGGCCGGAAGGTCTGGTGAAAGGTAAACGTGCGGTTGTCGTCACCAGCCGCGGCGGTATCCATAAAGATACCCCGACCGATCTGGTGACCCCTTACCTCTCCACCTTCCTCGGCTTTATCGGCATTACCGATGTGAACTTCGTGTTTGCTGAAGGCATCGCCTACGGCCCGGAAGTCGCAGCGAAAGCGCAGTCTGATGCGAAAGCCGCTATCGACAGCGTTGTAGCCGCATAAGAGTTGACTCCTCCCGCTTCCCGGCGGGAGGAGAGTTTCACTTTTTCTCGTAGCGCAAATACCCCACCACGCCACCACCGCCATCTTTCGGATGATTCACGCCGTCGTTGACCTCCACGCAGGGAAAATCGAAGGGCGACACGCCGTCAATGCAGGCCACATTCACGCCGTACTGCTGCGGGTTTGAACGCCGCTGATGAAAAGTGTAAATCCCGCATACCGAGCAGAAAAAGTGCACGGCTTGACCGGTATTAAAACGATACTCCGTGAGCTTATCCCGTCCGCGCACCACCTCTATTCCTGAAAGCGGCGCGGAGACCGCAACCGCCCCACGCATCCGGCAATATGAACAGTTACAGCGGCGAACGGTGTTGAAGCCATCGCTAAGCTCAACGGTAAACGCCACCGCGCCGCAGTGGCACTGAGCGGATAATTTCTCTGCCATGATTTTCCCCTCAGGATGATGATTTCGGCCGCAAATTCTCGTCAAAGATCAGCCGCTTTCTGTCCGACTCTGCTTCTTTGAGCGGTTCCACCTGATGCAGCGTCTGTTTGCAGCGCTCCACCAGCACCTGATACTCCCGCGTCCCCTGCTTCTTCCAGGCCAGCTCCTGTTCACTTAATGTACGAATGGCTTTTGCCGGACTGCCGACAATCAGATGGTTGGCGGGCATTTCAGCGTTGGCTTTCACAAAGGCCGAAGCGCCGACGATGCTGTTTTCCCCAATCCTGGCCCCGTCAATAATCACCGCGCTCATCCCCACCAGCGCGTTGCGGCCGATGGTGCAGCCGTGCAGAATCGCGCCGTGGCCGATATGTCCCTCTTCTTCCACCACCGTGTCCTGGCCGGGAAAGCCGTGCATCACGCAGTTATCCTGGATGTTAGCGCCATCTTTCACCACGATACGGCCAAAATCGCCGCGCAGGCTGGCGTTAGGGCCGACGTAGACCCCTTTGCCGAGGATCACGTCGCCAATCAGCACTGCGGTGGGATGAACATAGCTTTCGTCCGGTACAACCGGCGTCATACCGTCAATCTGATAAATGGGCATGGTGCCTCCTTATACGCCCGACAGCCCGCCGAAGCGCTGGAAATAGAGCGGCCCCGGCGCGGGAAGTTCCCCCACCGAGCTTTCGCCCTTCTCGCCGACAAACGCCAGCGCGCCGGGCGCAACGCGTTGATAAATATTGATGCACAGCTGGCGCGCGGTTTGTCCGGCCCAGTGCGCGGGGAGCAGTTCTTCGGGCAGCAGCGGATCTTTCAGCACCACCCGGCGATAGAAGTGAATCAGCAGGAGCTGAATTTGAAAGCAGCGTTCAGGCGTCAGCTCCGCGGGCTCGCAGTCGCGAAGCAGCGGCAGCAGCGGTCGAAACAGGGAGATAAACGCGTCATACATCGCGTTCTGCTCGGTGAGATGCCAACACTCTTCAACGCGAGCGCGCAGCGCCGCCCGGGAGAGCGCCAGCGGGGAATGCGCTTCGAAGCAGATAACATTCTCCGCTACGCCCGCTTCGTGCAGCAGAGATTGCACGTCCGCCAGCTTCTGCGATGGCGAAGCCAGCAGACTCGGCGCCAGCGCGCCAAATCCCTGCCACAGCAGCTGTTTTTTGACTTCCGCCAGAGTGCTCTTCTCCAGCCCTTCCGACAGCAGCAGCAGCCAGGTACCGTCCCACTCCGGGGCGCTGGCGCGATAGATTTTATGCTCCGCCCGGCGGGTCAGGCGCAGGCCTTTGTCGCTGAGGCGGTAGAAGCTGCGGCGGCCAATGCGCACCACATCGAGCCACTCTTCTTTATTCAGGCGGAACAGCGCGGTACGCACGAATCGTTCGCCGAATCCCAGCCCTTCCAGCAGCGCCGCCACGCTGCCGAGCCAGACCTCTCCGCCGCGCTGGAGCAAGGCGTCGCCGTATAAAGAAGCAATAAGCGAGGTCCCGCTGATGGGCATCGCGGCGACGGCCTGTTGAATAAAGGTGTCGAGTTTACTCATCTGATTCATTCTGTTGTGATTTTTGTCCTTTTTGAATCATAGCACAGGAAATCCCGGAGGCGGTGCTGCGCACCTGTCCGGGCTACCGGCCCGCAGACGATGGAGAATACGTAGCCCGGCTAAGCGCAGCGCGAGCCG